>NZ_CP100426.1:0-301042 GCF_023151555.2 Photobacterium sp. CCB-ST2H9 | reverse complement strand
GAAACGGCGTTGATCTCGATCTCTTCAGCTTCAGTGATGAATATCAGCAGCAATTACTCAGAAAAGCACTGGGTCTGCCACTCAATATCCCGATTGTGATTTCTGTGGGCTTACTCGTCGAGCGGAAAGGCCACCACCTGGTCATTGAAGCGCTTCGTCAGCTTCCAGAGGCTTTACTGCTGATAGCCGGCAACGGCCCCCAGAAAAAAGCCCTGACAGCCCTTGCAAAGCAATACGGAGTAGCCAACAGGGTGCGTTTTCTGGGGCGGCTCAGTCAGAAAGAACTTTCTGGGTATTATGGTGCGGCGAGCGTCCTGACGCTCGCCTCAGATCGGGAAGGCTGGGCAAACGTCTTGCTCGAATCCATGGCCTGCGGCACACCGGTGGTCGCAACCAATATCTGGGGAACGCCTGAAGTGGTTCGCCAGCCCCGCGCAGGTACGCTGGTCGAACGCAATGCTGCGGCGATTGCTGAAGGCATTCAGCACATCCTGGACAACCCTTTTCCCCGTGCAGCAACCCGGCATTACGCTGAACAGTTCGACTGGTCAGCGACATCTGAAGGTCAGTATCAGTTGTTCAATCGGCTCATCAGGGAGACCTCATGAAAATTCTGTACCATCATCGGGTTGCTTCTAAAGATGGGCAGTTTGTCCATATTGAGGCCATTCTGGATGCATTCGCGCAACAAGGCCATGAGATCATTCTTGTCGCCCCCGCAGTTTCGGAACAAGCGAGTTTCGGCGCAGATGGCGGCTGGGTCAGCCAGTTACGCCGCAATTTGCCGCGTGTTCTCTGTGAATTACTGGAATTGGGCTACAGTGCATACGATTTTTTCAGACTGTGCCGGGCCATCCTGAAACACCGGCCCGATGCAATTTACGAACGTTATAACCTGTTCCTGCCATCCGGTGTCATTGCCGGGAAAGTGTTTCACCTTCCGCTGATTCTGGAAATTAATGCCCCTCTGTTCAAAGAGCGCTGCCAGTATGGCGGACTCTCCTTCACCTGGCTCGCCCGCTGGTCTGAAGTCTTTACCTGGCGTAATGCCGACCACACACTGCCAGTGACTCATGTCCTTGCCGGGGATGTCCGTCGCGCAGGCGTTCCGGATGAGCGGATCACGGTCATCCCAAATGGCGTGGATACAATCTTGTTCCACCCCAGTACAAACCCAAAACATCCGGACTTTGCCGGACATCTGGTTGTCGGGTTTGTTGGTTTCTGCCGTGAATGGCATCAACTGGACCATGTTCTCGCGTTGATCGCTCAGGCAAATCGGCACCGGCATCCGGATGAGCTGCCCATCAAGCTTCTGATCGTCGGGGATGGCCCGGTGCTGAATGATCTCCGACAACAAGCAAAGGCACTGCAAGCTGAGCAACAAATCCACATCGTCGGTCTGGCTTCCCGGGACACCATGCCAGACTGGCTGGCACAGATTGATATTGCTATTCAGCCTGCCGTCACCCCCTGGTGTTCACCGTTAAAACTGATCGAGTATCTGGCCTGTGGTAAAGCGATTGTCGCACCGAACAGCGACAATATCAGAGAACTGCTGACTGACGGTGAAAATGCACTGTTGTTTCAGGAAGGGAAATTAAACGAGATGCTGACCTGTATCGAACGCCTGATATCCGATACACCACTTCGCCGATCCCTGAGCAATCAGGCAGCCAAAACAATCGACCAACGTAAACTGACCTGGCAACACAACGGCGAACGGATTATTTCTATTTTTCATCAGTTGCTGGAGCAAGAAAAAACACCCTGAACCAGTTATCAAATCGGTTATCGAAAACGGGACAGACACCAGAGAAACGAACCGGGACATTCACCGGTATTATTCCCAGAGACCTTGATTCAGGCAGGCGTTTGTTGAAAGAGAAAACGCCTGTCTCATTCAAGCTCTGGAAGAATACCCCTGCACTTCCGCTGTATTCCGGCGCGAATAGTCCCGCAACACCATCACTTTCACCTGCATACTTAATCCGGCCATAGCAGCAGCCAGCGCCCAGAAGAGCTCAAGGTATGCCAGCGACAACGCTGCACCCGCAACACAAAATGCCAAGAGTGAAACCTGCATCATTCTGGCCAGATCAACCTGCCACCGGTATTGTTCATTCCAAGGTGGCTGACTGAGCGTCACTATCACCCAGCGCATTTTCAGGAATGACAGCAAGATAATCAGCAAAAACAGCGCCAGCCCCACAAACCCATGATCCCCCAGAACCTGAAAATAGATACTGTGTGCGGCTCTGGATTGTTCTCCCGGAGGTGGTGTTTCAATAAAGTTGACTTTATCAACATCCACCGACAATCGTTCCCAGACCGTCGGAAAATAAGCCGCTTTAAACCCACCCCCCAAAAACGGACGATCCATCGCCATCAGGGTATGAACTTTCCAGGAATTTACACGATTAATGAATGACGTGTCATTTGTGGCCGCTGTTTCAATCGTTTCCATTCGGTCATACCACTGTTGCGGTAATATCAGGACAGACAGGCAAGCCACAACGCCGACTGCGAGCAAAGTCAGGGCTTTCCTTTTACTCTTGATCCAGAAATAACAGCCGATAATCGCCAGCGCCAGAAAACCGCCCCGGGAATAGGTGCCAAGAATCGCCAGAATGCAAAGCCCCAGCACACCGACGAGACCGGCTCGAATCCACTTCTCTTCTACCGACTTGAGCTGGTACACAATGAGCGGAATGATCATACACAGCGCGGTCGCAAAGTGGTTATTATCCGTCAGCAAATGTCCTGTCGGGCCCTGTATTTTATGCCCGCCCATGCTGGCAATAAACTTCAGCCCTTCAATCGCTCCCATAAATCCCACCGACATAATGAGACCCCAGAGAAGCATTTCAAATTCATGCCGCTGCCTGATGATTAAAGCGATCATCATGAACATCAGAAACACTTTCGAAAATTTTTCCCACTCCAGCCACACCAGCTCTGGAATAATGATCGTGTTGTAAGTTGTCAGTCCGGTCAGAATCCAGAACAAACAGGTAAACACGACGACCCCATCCATTAAAATCACTGGCTTGCGACGTGAAAACAGGTAAGTCAGAAAAGTGATGAGCGCAAAGGCGGTATTGTAGCTGATGGGTTTGGCAAAACTGTAAACCCAGTAAGAGGGTACAAAAAGCCCCGACCACAACCAGAGCGAAACAGCCATATAAGGCCTTCGTAAGGATAAACAGGCTAAGATCATGAAAACACTTAAAAATACAAGATCCCTCATGACTCAGCCTCCGGTGCTTATTTGCGATGATGTGGTTTTGCTTGTTGTTTCGGCATCACTTTTTTGTCTTGTTTCACTGAACGAACACAAAGATAAACCAGTAAAAACAGTCCCAACGTGAAAAGAATCGACTCCATCACTCCCTCCACCATGCCAGCCCTGAGAAAAAAGCCATTTCAATACAGAGTTTTATGTCATTTTAAATTGATAATTTGCTGCCGGATTCACTCTTCTCACTATAGAACCGGATTGACTGACCCACAAAATTTTGACGATGATTAATTTATCAATGTAAACCTGACTGAAAACAAAAACGTCTGGTTTCAGGATGTCATCCGGAAAGACATTTTCAGTTGCTGCTGGTCAGCGGAATACGGAACATCCGGCCCAGCTGCACCTGAATGCTCCGGTATTCTGGTATCCATCGGACTGACAATGGCAATATCAGAATCATCGCTATCGTGTACACTGCCACACCGGTTGCCACACTCACGATCAGTCCCATCACATGACTCTCAATTTGCGCCGACACCAGACTGACGCAGAAATACATCAAAACGGATACAAGCAGCGGCAGGATAACAATTGGCAGAAAACGACTGGCTTTCAGACGAATCACAGCCAGGAAAATGATCGCCACACACACAAGAAAAATGCAGCCCACAATCAGCCGCACCATGGATAAACTTGCCGGGTCGTCATATCCAAGACCATAAAAGCCGACGATCACCAGAACAATCGCAACACAATCCCACAGAAAGAGTGAAGGCATCTTTGATTTTAAAATCAGCACTGTTTGCACCACCATGTACAGTGTCATAACGATCATCAGAAAAGAAAGATGCTGCATCACGGGAATCACAGCCAACCACTTCTGGCCCAGAATGACATGAACGAAATCTTCACTGATAGCACACATACCGAAAGAAACCGGCATCACCAGCAGCATCAGCAACGCCAGCTGAGAGTAAAGCCGTTCTTTGAAGAGCTGTTCATTGTCTTTAAATTTAGCAAAGACGGAGAATGCTCCCCGGTTCATCGGCGACAGGAAATCGGTATATGGCAGCCAGGAAAACTCCTGCGCCATATTGTAAAAACCGATATCACGGCTGCTGAGCAGATTCCCCAACACCAGCATATCCATCCGGGAACGCAGATATCCGGACACTGACACCAGATACAACCACTTAGACACATACCACTGCTCTTTCCAGTACCGGGTGCTCCAACGTGGCCGGAACGGGCAAAGCATATAGCTGGAGCTCACTTCCATGACAGCCATCAGCATCACACCGGCCACCAGCGCCCAGTAATTGCCGACGATGAACGCAAGCAGGATGGTACAAACCGTACCGAGGGTTTTCGCAACCATCAGCATCACGGTTTCCATTTTAAAATTGAAGTTTTTTTCAAACACATCCATGCCCACATTATGAAAGGCACGGAGCAGCGGGATCACACTGACAACTTTCACGACCAACGCCAATTTAGGCTCGTTGGCATATGAAGCAATATAGTCAGCTGAAAACCAGAGGATGACTGCACTCACCAGACGGAAAAGCAGATTAAGCGACCAGATGCTGTTCAGTTTTTCTTCATCTTCCGTGTTTTCCATCAGCACATACTGCTTTGTACCGACAGTAGACAGCGCAATAAAAAAATAGACGAAAAACATGGCGAAACCCGCAACGCCATAATCCTCAGGAGACAGCAATCGGACAAGTACCAGCGTGCTGATCAGCCCGATACAACGGTTGTACCAGATCATCAGCAAGGTCCACTTCGCACCTGAAAAGATTGCCTGAGAATACTTATCAGCCATATCGACCGCCTTTAGGCTTCTGTCATCGCCATATCTTTCGCCAGTACAATCTCTCCGCCAAGCTCTTGCTGAAACCATTCAATATAACGACGCGTCGTCGTTTTCAGATTCAGACAGTCCTCAGCTGTCTGTGCATAAGGTGTTCTCCCCTCAACCACACTGGGGGAGTGAAATGACAGCACAAACACTTCCTGACCGATATTTAGCTGAGCCTGAGTGATCGCTAAAAGCTGAGATAGATCATTACCTTCCGGAGACAGCCGGTATTTTCTCAGTCGGAGCGCTTTACCGATGAAACGGGTGAGCCCCGTGTGATTCAACCGCTTACTCCATGACGGAAACTGATTGACTTTCATTTCAAGCCGCCTGGACACCGACAGCCATGAACTGGTGTGAGGAATATGACGGATGGCATTTTCAACGAAAGGCTGATTGGTTCGTTCACTGAAATCCGGACCACTCTGATGACTAAAGTCACAATAAGCACTGATGCTGAGATCGACCTGATAACCAAGCGAACGTAAATGCTGATTGGTCAAAGGGCCGATACCATATCGTCCTGCCAGATAGGTCACTGGCGTCATCCCGGACACAGACTGAATTTTCTCTGTCAGCAGGCGGATTTTTTCAAATTCAATTTCCGGGGAAAGATTGCAAGGATAAGATTCAAAATCGGATGCCTCTTCCTGAGTCGAGACAAAGGGCGGATTCACCCAGGGATGAAGGTGGGCAGCGAATTCCACTTGCTGATCAACCCGTGGCTGGTAATGGGAAATCACTTCCTGCCCGCCAGGACTATCGACAAAAGGATAATCCATCGCCAGGGTAATTTTGGCGCCGACATCAATTAACTCAGCCATAAAGGGAATCAGAACCTGATGATGGTTGACAGCATTATTCGCACTGTTGAACCCCTGTTCCCAGTCAAATTCTTCTTCTGCATGAATCACGACCAGCAGTTTAGCGACCATCTCTTCCCCCCTGGTTCCCTCTCAGTTTCAGAACGGTTCCGGCGTGGAAAGATTCCATATTCCGGATATTGGCACACGAAGTACGGTGAATTATTGCTTCTTAAAGATGGCACAAGAACTGCTGAGCAACCAAAGCGATCACAAAAAATTCTCCTGTACCGAACCATCAATTTTGTCATGCTGCAGCATAAAATTTTCATGCGGTACCGGGAGCAATACATCCTGTCCCAAATTCGCTGGGTTCAAAATATCAGTGCACGTTGAATCAACGCGTTCGCATAACTTGCTGCCTCAATCACAGAGCGTCCTCACAACGGGTCTTTCGCCAGATGTGTGATTTCTTACCTATACTCAGCCGAATAAGCAGTGCGATTTTTTTGCCGTCTGTACTGTGCCAGCCAGCGTATTTCATTGTGATCCCGGAGGATGCGGATGTTTCGCAACGGACTGAAAACCTACTTCGCCATCATCGGCATCCTGGCCCATCTTGTCGTGATCAGCGGGATGGTCTATCTCGTCAGACACTGGGTCACACAAAATGAAACTCTGCCTGCAACACTCCGCCATTCGGCCAATCAATTGAAGCAACTACGCCCCGAACTGCAGCCGGTACATCAGGCCATCGCCGGTGTCGCGAGCAGTTTATCCAGTCCATCCTATTTTTGGCGCGAGTTTGATACCCGTTACTGGCCCACCATCGGGCCAGACGGGCATACTCAAGCCACACCTGCGGCACCACTGGGTACCCTTTGGGTATCCGACGCGGAAAGTTTCAAGAATGCTCTGAAACAGGTGCTTCCGGGACAGGAAATCGTCCTGAAAAAAGGCCGGTATGCGCTTCAGGAAAAACGACTGGACATCAGCCAGGTCAGGCCTTCTGCATCCAGACCCATCATCGTTCGCGCGGAAGAACCCGGACATGTTGTTCTGGCGCTGAATGGCCTGGAAGGCATTGTGATCAACCAGCCCTACTGGACAATCTCCGGGCTGACATTCAAAGGCGCCTGCCCCGTCCCTTCTGACTGTGAACATGCGCTGCACATCGTCGGCGATGCGGATTACAGCCTCATCGAAAACAATACGTTTATCGATTTTAATGCGGCCATTAAAGTGAACCGTTTCCGGCAGGCCTTTCCGGATAACGGCATCATTCGCCGCAATCATTTCTACAACACTCAGCCCAGGGATACATCAAACCCGGTCACACCCATCAATCTGGACCATGGCAATCAATGGGTGATCGAGCGGAACATCATTCGTGATTTTATAAAAACCGGCGGCAACCAGGTCAGCTATGGTGCTTTCATGAAGGGAGGCAACAGAAACGGAATTATCGAAAACAATCTGGTCATCTGTAATACCAGCAGCCGTCAATATGGCGGATATCAGGTCGGGCTGTCATTGGGCGGCGGCGGCATGGGACAGGAAAACCGCCGGGACCAGGCTGCCTTCGAAGGACTGAACCACACCGTCAGAAATAATATTGTAATGCATTGCAACGATGTCGGTCTGTACATCAATAAAGTCAGTGATGCTCTTGTGAACAACAATATTTTCTATCACACTTCCGGCATCGATGTGCGTTTCCCGGAATCCAGCGCCAGACTGCTGAATAATATCGTTGGCGGACACATTCGCGAACGCGATCAGGGCAAAGCCGCTGCATCACATAACCTGCTCTTTTCCATTGATTTTCTGACCGAAAAACAAAAGCTCGATGACTGGTACAAATCACCGGCGATCGGCAATTTCTCCCCTAAAGATCAGGTCAGGCAAACAGAATTAATGTCTCAGGCAACCACTTACCCGATCACAGCACAACAGACAGTTTCGGACTTTTGCGGCAACCTTGTGAGGCCACAGGACAGCTTTGCCGGAGCATTCAAGAGCAGCGAGAATTGTTTTGTGACCAGACCCGGCGCTTCAGACCGCGAATAACTTTTTTCATCCGGTACAGGAGGTGCGGAAACCGGTAATGATATACCGCAAACCCGACGGTCTGATTGGCAAACGTCTGCTTATAGCGGGACACACCGCCCATGAAGTCATATCCGTCGAATCCTTGTTCCATGGCCATCTGAATTAACAGATAATGTGCCACCAAACCCGGCTTCAGGTGTCTGTCCTCAGCTGAACTGCTCAAGTCATAGTTCAGCGCGCTCAGATAAAACAGGACCCAGTTGCCATGATGAAAGTTGTACACCACACCCAGATCCCTTTCACCGGCATAAATATGATGAATGGCGACAGTGCCTGAAGGCAGACCGCGGCGAATCAGCTCCTGATGAAACCGGAGAAAATGCGGATTAGCAAAACCACTCTGCCCGGGCCGATTGCCCCAGCGCTTCAGGTGATAGCCAGCAGCATGCTCAAACAGTACGAGTCCCTGCGCAACTGAACTGGCCGTGATAACTTTCAGCCCTCCTGCAGCCTGATAAATTTTCATGCTGCGTTTGATCTGATACCGGGCGCTGCGAGACAGATAGCTGTCCAACGTTTGGTGCTGCTTCTGAAGAGGCGCAAAATACAGCTGGAAAGCCTGAGACTCCCACCCCACTTCCTTTTCCGGCAGAACCACAGTGCCGTCTGCCAGTACCATCAGGGTGTCTGTCCCGTGCTCAAATGTGTCTGTTCCCATCACTGCGCAGCTTAAAAAATCCTTGTCCTGAGTGACACCGACGACAAAGGTGTCAGCCCCTTTCATGTTGTTCATGACACAAGCCGTCATCAGCGGACGCACCAGATCAGCAACGGTTCGATCGAGCAGGAAATCGTTATATTCAATCCAGATTTGATCCAGCAAACGGTCGCCCGTCCGGTGGAGACAAAACTGACGACCCAAAGACAGCGAAGTCATCTTGTTTTCGTGAATCACAATAATGCCCAGCCCGACGACACACGCCTCATTGCGTGCCACCACCACAGAAAAGTCGTCCACAAAACAGTCCAACCAGGTGCCAATCCACAACCAGGACAGAAAAAGGTTTGATTCTGCACGGGCTTCCAATGCCAGCCATTGTGTTTTCAACCATTTCTGATCCGGGTTGACTACCCATTCACACTGGAAAAAATCACTGTTTCGGGCCATCCGCTGCTTTCCGACATTCTCTGAGCTCAGTTGTCTCAATCATAGCAAACCCAAAGCTTCTGACTTTTCTGAGATATTTTTGAGCCGTCTGTTTTTTACACAGCCAATCCCGCCCGGTGTCAAAAGAATGACTATCATAAAAAAGTCCACACCCAAAAAATTCGACAGGGATGCTTATGGCTAAGTTACCTCGTACTTCACTGCATGCGCTGACACTTGCCGGACTGCTCGCCGCAACACTCACTGCCTGCGGTGAACAATCGATTGAAGAATACATAGCTAAAGCGAACACTTATCTCAGTCAAAATGAAGAAAGCGCTGCCATCATCGAGCTAAAAAACGCTATCCAGGAACACCCGGATGCGGATCAGGCCCGCCTGATGCTGGGTAAACTGTATTTGCGGCAAGGTGACTTTGCCGGTGCCGAAAAAGAATTATATAAAGCCTTGCGTGGTACCCAGAACAAAGATGAAGTGGAACCGCTTCTGGCCCATGCTTATCTGGGACAAAAGAAATCCGCAGAAATCGCCGATCTGGCGGAACAGCCGCAGAGTCATCAGCCCGAAGTCCTCGCAGACCTTTATGCAATGAAATCGCTGGCCTTGCTGCGGGATAACGACCAGGAGAGTTCCCAGAATGCTTTCCTTCAGGCCCAGCGCACAGGGCAGACAACGCTCTATACCCGTCTTGCCAAAGCCAGTCTTGAGGCTTCCCGGGACCATACAGAAAAAGCACTCAAAGAAGTCGAAGCCATTGTTCAGGCTTATCCGGACAGCAGTGAGGCATGGATACTGAAAGGTCATCTCGAAACCAGATTAAATCAGGATCAGGCCGCTGCCAGCAGTTATCGCCAAGCTGTACAGAGTTCGCCCAAAGCCCTGCAATACACCCTGTTTCTGGCTCAGGCTCTGGTTAAAACCAGACAGCTCAATGAAGCCGAAAAGTACGTCGATGCCTTACTAGCTGCTTTCAGCGGTCACGCACTCACCAATGAACTGAAAGCCACCATTCTTTATGCCAGAGGTGAGCAGGATGAAGCGAAGGTGCATGCCGATCTGGCCATTCGAAATGGCTCACGCAACATCACCACTTATCTGATCTCTGGCGTCGTTGCCTATCATCAGGGGAACTATGCGCTCGCCAGTGAGCGTCTGGAAAAAATCATGCCTGTCATGACCGACAACATGGTGAAACGCCTTTACGCTGCCAGCCAGCTGAAGCTCGGGAATATTGAAGGCGCCATGCAAACCATGCGCGGTTTTGATGCCACGAATCTGGAAGACAGTCAGTTCATTTCCAGTATGAGTCTGGAATTTGCCAAAGTCGGACGCCAAGATTTTGCACTTTCGCTGGCAGAACAAGCGTCGGCCGCTTCTTCACCCGACAATCAGCTTCGGTTGGGTCTGCTGCAGTTGGCGAGTCATGACGCCACCGGCATTGAAACTCTGCAAGAAATTCTGAACAGCAATCCGGATATGCCTGAGGCCACTCTGGGACTGGCTTACTACTACATGAAACAGGGAAAGTACGAACAGTTACATGAAGTCGCAGACGAATGGCTGACCCGGGACCCGGATGACAATGCCGCCAACATGCTGAAAGCCTTCGTGCTGCTGATTGAAAACAAACCGACTGAGGCAAAAATCATCTACCGTAAAATACTCAGTCAAGATCCGGACAATATTCAGGCGAAGCTCGGACTGGCACAGATCGCCGCCTTAGACGGTGACACTGACAAAGCCTTTGATTTCGCGCGTCAAGCCTATGAAAACAAACCGGGGCACGCACTGACTACCCGCTCACTTTACCGGTACGCTCAATTCAGCGGTAACATCCAGCAGGCCTTTGATATCGTTGCGACTCAGGTGAAAGTCCGTCCGGACAATCCATCGCTGAAACTGGATCTGGCCCGTGGCTACATCTTGCGACAGCAACCGGAGAAAGCCATCGCCTATATCAGGGAGTTGCCCCCCCACCAGCAAACGATTCAAAGCTGGCAATTACTTGGTGATATTTATTTCTCACAGAAACACTACCGCGAAGCCGAAACCGCTTACAGCAAATGGCTGGAAATGGATGTTCTCAATCAGCAGGCTTATCTTCGGAATATTCAGATCAAAGAAATGAACAATAAGGTAACGGAAGGACTGACGCTCGCTGAAAAAGCAGAAGAGCAATTTAGTCAGACCCCGCTGTTTTCCCTGATGAAAGCCGGACTGCAACTCAGGCTGGGTGAACTGGATGCCAGCCAGAAAACTCTGGGCAACATGCCTGAATCTGTCAAAAAGCAGCAGTACTTCATGCACCTACAGGCCTTAAATTATCTCCAGCGCCAGCAATATCCGGAAGCCACGGCATGGCAGTTGAAACGCTATGAAGCTTACCCGGGCATCCAGAGTGCAAACGACGTTGCCGGGGCATATGCCATGAATCATGAGTCAGAAAAAGCGGCGGCTTTTATTGAGTCCGTTCTCAGGGAACATGGCGAAAAAGCAGCACCACTCCGGCTGACCCTGGCGCAGCTTCAGACAAAACATCAGCCAGATAAAGCTATGAAGCTGTACCGCACGCTGCTGGAAACAGATCCCAATAATGTGCTGGCGCTGAACAATCTGGCCTGGCTGTACCTGTCCAAAAAAGACTACAAACAAGCCTGTGACAACGCATCCAAAGCCCATGAGCTGGCGAAGGGACACCCCCAAATTCAGGATACGTACGGGTACTGTTTGCTGAAATCCGGTCAGGCCGCCAACTCTTTGCCAATGCTCGAAAAAGCCTACAGACAAGTGCAGAACAACCCGGAAGTTGCATTGCACTATGCCGAAAGTCTGCTTGCCAATCATCAAGCAGGGAACGCGAGAGATGTTCTGAGCCGCGTGAACACAACCGATCCGGAACTGCTGCAGCTCAAACGTAAATTGGAAGCGCAGATCAACCTGTAGTCTCCTGCCGCCCCGGCGACACGGGGTGGGTTAACAAAGTGCCACCAGAAAATTAGGATGAAAGACGATGGTTTTTCCTGTCAAAACAACCGGCTCATTCTTTTTCCGGATGTTCGGAGTTTATCTCTTGCTGACATTCTCATTTCCCGCTCTGGCGGCATTGCCTGAGGTCATCAGTCAGATTAAGCCTTCGATCGTCGGTGTGGGCACTTATCAGAAACTGGCCACCCCGCGTGCCAGTTTAACCGGGACCGGATTTGCAATCGGAGATGGCTCGCTGATTGCCACCAACAATCATGTTGTTCCTGCCACAATCGCCGCGAACAAAAATACAGCATTTGTCGTATTTGTCGGGACCGGAAATACGCCAGACATCCGCCCTGCGCATTTGGTCGCACGGGATACAGAACATGACCTGGCCCTCCTCAGAATCAGTGGCCCGCCGCTTCCGCCACTCAGGCTCTCTGCCCGTCAGGTCAGGGAAGGCGAAATGTACAGCTTTACCGGTTTTCCCATCGGCGCAATTCTGGGACTTTATCCGGTGACACACCGGGGCATGGTTTCCAGTATTACTCCAATTGCCATTCCAGCCCGCACGGCGAAAGAACTGTCTGTCTCCCGGCTCAATCACCTGAAAAACCCGTTTTTTGTCTACCAGCTGGATGCGACGGCCTATCCCGGCAACAGCGGCAGTCCGGTGTACAGTCAGGATAATGGCGAGGTAATCGCCATTATCAATAAAGTACTGGTCCAAAACAGCAAAGAAAACGCACTGACTCATCCCAGTGCCATAACCTATGCTGTGCCGGTACGCCATCTGAGCCAACTGCTGGCAACTCAGCCTTAAATCGGGAAGAAGACCTGTGCAACGGACCCAAACGAATCTTCTCTATCAAGAGATAAAAATACGGAAATTACAGTTTTTCGCACTGGCCCTCTTTTGGGGACACGGATTCCTGATTACCTGGCTGACCCTGATGCCTCCGGCAGAAAAAGGCGCGCTGACGGACCTGAAAAGCTATGGGATCGCTCATCTGGATTTCATTCTGCATGCCATGTGTTACGGCCTCTTTGCCGGTTATGCACTGCTGATCAGCAAACACCTGAGGCGATACAGCTATATGCTCTTGCTGCTGGTTCTTTACGGCAGTTTTCTGGAAACGATTCAGAGTATGGTCCAGCCCGGAAGGGAAAGTTCTGTCTCAGACGCGATTGCAAACCTGACAGGCGTCGTGCTGGGCGGTGTGATTTCCTGGTCGCTGATGCAAACGTTCATGACCAATCTCACTGGCACCCGAAGATAAGCGCTTGCTATTCAAGAAACATTCAGACAAATTTTTGATAGCCAGTCAGGCAAAAGTGACATTTTCCGGTTATGCTGTGGTGTTCTTATTACCCATCATGGAGACCTTGAATGAAACGCGCACTGCTCTTTTCCGCGATGCTCGCGGGAGCATCTTTACTGGCGGGCTGTTCAGACAACGAAGTCGGCGATGTCAGTCTTGGCGTATTTACCACGAAGGACATCAAACTCAATGTACTCAGTGATCCCTTAATCCCAGGTGTCACCTGCCACATTGCCAGTATTGAAGCCGACCTGGATTTTTCAGATCCGAGTGACTCCTCCATTTCCTGCCGCCAGACCGGCGAAATTACTCCGGAAATGATCGCCGCTATCGATAAATCAAAAGCGGGTGACGTGGTTTTCAAGAAATCGAAAAGTGTTTTCTTCAAAACCATGAAGATCAGACGGATCTATGATCCGGAAAGCCAGACTCTGATGTATCTGTCCTATTCAACCAAAGAAACGTCAGGCAGCTACAAACACAGCCTGTCTACAGTTCCGCTCTGGGGCACCAAAGCTTACCAGGCCCCCGTAACACCCGCTCTGCAGTAAACCCTTGTAACAATATTCACCGAACAGCTCTGACCTGTGTCAGGGCTGTTTCAATGTTGTCCCCGTCGCAATCAACACAAAAAGATCAATAAGTTAAGCTCATGTTTTGAGCGCTGACTGAGATTTTTACCTCAAAATCACTACAGTGGGCTCTTGACGGTTCTAAGAAAGCCGCTTTTAATAATTTAACAAGATAATAACAACCAAGGAATGGAATCATGACTTTGCCTTTACAGCCAAATTCTTCAAGGGAATCGCTCAAGATGCAGGCGCTGCCACATGAACGTGTATTGCAATGGGCTGAAGAACGCCCGAATGAAGTTTTTCTCCGTCAGATCATCAACCGTCAGTTTTCCGATTTCACTTATGCAGATGTCGCCGATCAAGCCTTGCGCCTGGTCAGTGCCCTCCGGGCGATGGGCCTTCAGCCTGGTGACAAAATCGGTTTAATCTCTAAAAACTGTGCTGAATGGTATATCTGCGATCTGGCCTTAATGCTGGGTAGTTATGTCAGTGTGCCAATTTTCCCAACCGCCGGAGAAGAAACCATTGAGCATTGTCTAACACACAGTGAATCCAAACTGGTCTTTATCGGCAAACTGGATAATAACCGTGCCATCAATGCCGTCACCAGCCGACTGCCAGACATCACAACCGTCAGTTTTCCCTATCCGGATGTCCCGGAATGTCAGCATGAGGTGAATACGCTGATCAAGGCGCATACACCATTTGAAGAGCGTCCGTCCCATCAGGATGACGATATGATGTCTCTGGTCTATACATCCGGCACCTCCGGCTTACCGAAAGGCGCAATGCTGTCCTACGGCGGCTTTGCCTTTTCTGCCCAGAACCTGATTGAACATATCGGTATTATTGAGAACGAACGTTTGTTCTCCTACCTGCCGCTGGCACACATTACTGAACGGGTTTACATCCTGGGGACGTCCATGATGGCCGGGGTTCAGGTGGCTTTCCCGGAATCACTCGATACCTTCATTGAAGATGTCAAAATGCATCGCCCGACGCTGTTTATTTCCGTACCGCGTCTCTGGACCTTATTCCAGCAGCGTATTCTGGATAAACTGCCTCAGGCCCGGCTGAACCTGCTGCTGAAAATTCCGTTTGTCTCCGGCCTGATCAAACGCAAGCTGGCAGATGGACTGGGTCTGAACGAAGCCCGGGTGCTCGGTTGTGGGTCTGCCCCGGTCTCCCCTGCGTTACTGCGCTGGTATGAACAGATTGGTCTGAACATTACCGAAGCCTGGGGGATGACAGAAAACTTCGCTTACGGCACCCTCAACATGCCTTTCCGCAGCGACAAAATAGGCACCGTCGGCAACGCCGGTCCGGGCGTTGAAATCAAAATCGCCGAAGATGATGAAATTCTGGTGCGCAGTAAAGGGCTGTTTTCCGGCTACTACAAAAACGACATCGCGACCAAAGAAAGCTTCAATCACGAAGGCTGGCTGCATACTGGCGATCTGGGCAGTCTGGATGAAGAAGGCTACCTGACCATCCAGGGCCGTAAAAAAGATAACTTTAAAACAGCCAAAGGGAAATTCGTCTGCCCTGTCCCAATTGAAAAGCGTCTGTTTGAACTAAGCGGTATTGAAATGATGTGTATTGTCGGCTCAGGCATGCCAGCACCGATTCTGCTGGCAGTTCCTCATGACTATCCGCACTTTGACCGGGAACGCTATGCCCGCAGGGTGACGCACGCCATTGAAGCCATCAACAAAGAGTTGGAGTCCCACGCGAAAATTAAAGGGGTTCTGATGATCAAAGAACCATGGAGCATTGAAAACGGCATCCTGACGCCAACACTGAAAATTAAACGACACCTGTTGGAGAAAAAATACCACGAGACAGGCAGTCATTGGCCGAAAGGGCAACTGATTCAGTGGGAAGATTAAGTCAGATAAATAACGTAAAAAAACGGGCAGCCGAAGCTGCCCGTTCTTCATTCAAAATCAGACTGATTTACTGATAATCTGCGTAAGGGTTCACGGTCGGTAAAACAATCGCTTCCCCAAACGCTGACAAACGGATGGATTCCTGAGTCAGGCTGACAGAAGATTCATCCATGACAGACTCACCAAAGGAATAGCGAATTTCTTCTTCACCCCGGCATGCCTGCAAATCACGTTCTGCGATGATATCACGGACTTTTTCATTCCGGCTCAGATATTCCGCCATTGCGGCCTCACCGTATTTCTTCTCCAGCATCGACAGTGTCTGCTGAGGTGACAAGACCAGAGCTGACGCATTGTTTCCGCCAAAGCCCTTCGCGTTAATAATCACACCCTGCATATCATCACCAGCCGTGCCGGCAAAGTAATGATCCATTAGAATATTCAGGTTCGACTGGTGAACATCGTCCGCAATGTGATCAATGGTCTTAATCCCCGGGATCCAGCCGTACTGCCAGACACCCAGTGACGCCATCAGCTGGTCGCCTGCTGCCGCACTCATAGAATGTCCGATATAAGATTTAATCGCAGTCACCGGCCAGTTCGAAATCCCAAAAGTTTTAGCAACTTCATTCAGGATATGACTTTCTGTAACGCGGTTCTGCGGTGTGCCCGTACCGTGCGCCTGGACAAAGGTTTTCTTCACGCCGTCCGGGCCAAGAATGGCCTGAGCCAGTGCAGCAGCCTTGGCAACGGTCACATAGTTACCGACACCCGGCGCCGAAATCGACTTCTTATTACCGTCAGCATTAATAAAGACATCAGCGGCAGTCCCGTAAATATTCACACCCAGTTCCAGTGCCAGCGATTCATCCATCAGCACGGCAAACTGAGCCGATTCCGCCATCGTAAAACCAGCATTGTCCGAGAACGGACGGCAGGCACGGCGGTTATCGACAGTGTCGCTGTTATCCAAAGCACGCAGCTCTTCATCCTGAGCCAGCGCGCCCATCACGCGGAAACCTTCCATAATTTCAGAGACTACCGGTGCTTCGGCATTCCCAACAATCGCAACTTTTGCCTGTCCGCTCTGAATGTCCAGCAATCCCTGGCGCAGGTTATACAGGAAGGTGGCGCAGGCGCCCATATTGGTTCCCGTGGTCCCGACACTGTTAATGACGTAACCATTGATGAAGTCCGCCGGCATTTCTGCCAGTGACAGAGCCATCATCTTGGAACTGACCCGGCCACCGGTCAACGGCGCAGCTACCATTCCGGCCAGCGACTGATCATCAATCTGTGCCAGGCCACTCCCCGCATAGACTGAAATTTCGTCAGGGCGGATATGCTTAAGCACTTCATCCCAGTCCACACCCAGAGAATTCAGGGCATCTGAGGCACCGTACACCGTCAGTTGAAGACCGCGCGGGTGAAAGCGTGAGTTGTACAGCTTCCCGGGTTCGAAACCGCGGGGAATATTACCCCCGCTGCTCACAGGAAAAGGTTTGTAGTCAGCCAGCAATGCATCCAGTTCACCGGTCACGGTCACATGGACTTTGCTGCCTGATTCCTCCAGTTGCCAGTTTTCAGGGATATGCTCCGGCAATTTTGACTTACGGAGTGTGAAGCGAATTTGATCACTGCCCGCAGACAGCTCCGCTTTATACTGCTGTAACACACGATCCGGGTCGAAGCTTTCAATCCGGCGAATCAGGGTGCCCGCTTGAATCGCTTCGATCACGGATTCGGTGACTTCCCCTTCAGCTAATCCCATTCGATGAGCAAGATCCTGCCAGGTCGAATGCATATCGCTTGCAGGCAGAATATCAGCCAGCATGCGTTTATAACTGTGAAAACCTGAACTACGACCTGCGGCGTTAATGCCGCCAATTCCGACAATCAGAGGTAATTTCATTGTTGATTCTTACTTGATAACTAACTTGACTGTCAGATTACCAAGTTACACTAGTATTACATCAGGCAATTACGCCATAATTACTGACATATACGCCATTCTGGCCGGGTCAGACCAAAATCAGGGAGCCGGATCCTGGTGATTCAGTTCCCGTACAGCAGAAACAGCCCAAGTCACATCATCAAATGGAACGATACGCTATATGAAAATTGCGTTTGTGCTTTACCCCCGCGCGCTGATCACAGGGATTTCTCTTGCAGCCGAAATGCTCACCAGTGCGGCAGGATTAAGACCCCGGCATCTCCAGAAATCACAACCTGTTTCTATTTCAGTTGTCGCCAAGAGCCTGTCCCCTCCTGAGTTGAAATCAGGCCTGCGTATCCAGCCCGACTTGACCTTAGCATGTGCCGGCGAGTTTGATTTCATCATTCTGCCTCCAATTTGGGGAAATCCGCTGTCTGTACTCAGGCAAAGTCCGGAGCTGATTCCCTGGCTGACACAACAGTACAAGCAAGGCGCCAAAATCATCGCAACCGGAACCGGCGTCTGCTGGCTGGCAGAAACCGGACTTCTGGATCATCAGGTCGCGACAACCCACTGGTATTACTACGATCAGTTTGCCGCACGATATCCGCTTGTCACCCTGAACCGTCAGGCATCAATCACCGTCGCCAACGGTCTGTATTGCACGGTCAGTATTAACTCGCAGTCAGAGCTGATTTTGTACCTGATCCGTGAACACTTTGGCCAGTCGGTTGCAAAAACTGTCGAAACCCACTTCGGCCATGAAATTTCCCAGTCTGATCAGCAGCCCTTTTATCAAATTGGCGGCGAAGTGCAGTTCGACGAATCCATTGCCCTCGCGCAGGACTGGCTGAAACGCAACCTGGCGCAACCGGTCACCGCCCAAGACATCGCTGAGCATTGCGGACTGCCGCTCAGAACCTTCCAGCGGCGTTTCAAAACACAGGTAGGACAGACGCCCCATGAGTACCTGCAATCTCTCCGCATGGAAGCCGCACAGAGCTTATTGCGTGACTTTGGCCTGTCCCTTCAGGATGTGGCAGAACAGGTCGGATACCGGGATGCACATCATTTCAGCAAGCGTTTCCAGAAGCAGTTCAGCCTCAGCCCCGCACAGTATCGCAACATGGTGAAAGCCAAAATTTACCAGGCTTAAGCTCAGAGATGAGACAAAATACAGAAAAGATGATCCAATCAGGCACTTAGCATTGCCCCGGGCAGAAGCGAATGCAAACTGTCGCTATGCTAACAGGAGAAAAGAATGATCAATGTGTTGAATTGAGGCTTTAACCGCCTCGTCGTAAGCAGGCGTTTCAAGAAATGTTGTGTCGTATCTGGCTGTACTTCATTTTCATCGCGTCCGGTTCCATTCACATGGCTGCTGCAGGACTTTTGCCAACCAGCCGCACAATGTTAGGCACGCAGGTCTGTCGGCTGGATCTTTACCATCTGGCTAAAAACCAGTCCAATCGCATCGAGAATGACTTCCAGATTGCCTTGATTGCCGATCAGGGATTTAACCGGCGCTATGTCGCCTTAAAAGCCGACATCTCTTACCCGAAGGGATTTGAAAACTTCAGCTATTACCGCACCGGGCAACCTGTCGAAGTCTTTACCGCCAACTGGAAAAATTATTACGGCAGTATCAGTGTGGCTGATACCAATCGAAGTTACAGTATTTCGCACTTGGTGCGGCTGGGCGGAAGCAATCCCAGGCAAGCCTTCGATGTGCTCATCCGGTTGATTGCCGAAGATCACGGGCATTTTGAATTACAGAGTGCCAGCAGACGTTATCGCTTCTATTTAGAAGACGGTCATCTTGACGCCTTTTTTCACTGCCTGCATACCGAATAATTTTCCCCTTAAAAAACAAACGCCAGCTCATCGGCTGGCGTTCTGTGTTTTACAGAGTCACTATCATTTATCGATTGCTTTGGACTGGCTCGTATTCGCCTTCGATTACACGTCCCTTGCTGGTTGCGCCATTTGTTTTGCCCGCATAAAACGTCGCATACTGTTTCGACAATTTACGCTTCAGGAATGGCTGAGCAATAAAAGCAACCAAGGCCATAAAAACGCCCATCACTGTCGCGAAAGTCAGAGCAAAGAAGCCAATCACCAGTGCAAATACGCCAGCAATGATATTTTTCATCTGTCACCTCATTATCAGGTAAGAAAGCAGGAAGATACCTGTTTCAGACGTTCAGCCTTACACATTCAAGTTGAATGGCAGTTGAACAATCGTCAGTTAATAGCATTATTCCACTGCTACAGGTTCCATTTTCCTGCTCAATTACTGCATATCATTCACATACTGAATCACTGACACCACAGCGCCGCAAGGATCCATGATGGCACACATTCGGCCAACATTTGGCACATCCATGGGCGGATACATCGCTTTACCACCAGCTGCCTCCGCTTTTGCCAGACAGGCATCCACATCATCGACCGTGATATAACTCCACCAGCCGATCTGAGCATCCTGGCACTCTGCCGTACGCTCCATGATTCCGCCAACCGGATCATCACCCGCCTTAATAATGTGATACAGCCGTCCTTCCTCCGCTCCGGGCATCGGAACGGATTCTATCTTCCAGCCAATCACTTTTGTGTAGTATTCAATGGCCTTCTGAGCATCATCGACCACGAGTTCAGCCCAGCTGAATGCGCCCTGATGTTTAAACGGGTTTTCCATAGATCCTCCGGTTTCTGGTGAATGTCGCAAATCAAAGATAGTCGTGCCTGAATATCTGTGCCAGCTGGCGCGACATATTCAGTCATCGCCAAAGGCAATGCTGCCGGAAACGCCTCCGGAGCCATTCAACCGTGTCAACCCAATCAAAAAAGCCAGCTTTCGCTGGCTTTTCTCAAAGATGAGTCGTTAAGGCGCCAAATCGACCTCAACCGGCAGGTAATGTTTGGGTTCCAGTTTTAACCACTCCGGCAAAACCGTCCCAATTGAAACGGACGACCAGGTGCCGGAAATAATGCCGATAAACATGGCAGTCGCAAAACCTTCCAATGGAGCACCGCCCATGAACCACAATGCCGCAACGGTGATCAGCGTGGTCCCTGAGGTCACCATCGTGCGCGAAAACGTTGCAATCACGGCCTGATCGTTGATATCTGCCGTCGGTGTTTTCTGTTTCGCCACCAGGAGCTCACGAATCCGGTCTGCAATAATGATGGAATCATTCAGAGAGTATCCGAGAATCGCCAGCACTGCGGCAAAGACCGTCAGGTTAAACTCCATCTGAGTCAGCGCAAAAAAGCCCAGCACCAGCACAACATCGTGGATCAGCGCCAGCAGTGCGCCGCTGGCAAGGCGCCATTCGAAACGAAAACAGAGATAACCCAGGATGCACAGCATGCACACCAGCAACGCTAAGCCACCCTGTTCAGTCAGATCCTGACCAACCTGAGAACCCACCATACTGTTACTGATGATTTCCACCTGACCGGACACCTGCTGGAGCAGGTGATCAATTGCTGGCGGCGTCTGTTCCTGTTCTGAACCTTGTCCAGACTCCTGATTGGCCAAAGGATAACGAATGACCCAACGCCCTTCTTCACCGGATTTAGTCACGGAGGTGGACTCACCCAGCGCTGGTTTCAGGACATCCAGCAGCTGATGGTTTGTCACCGAGCGGCTGACCACCGCTTCTGTCACCATACCACCGGTAAAGTCCAGCCCCATGTTCAAGCCTCTGACAGCAAGTGCTGCCAGAGAAATCACCATCAGCGCAATTGACAAGACGCTGGTGATATAACGAATTTTCCGGATACGGGATTTCAGAGATTGAACCATGATTTATACCCTCACTTCACGACGACTGTCGCGTCCCCAAATCAGATTGATCAATGCGCGTGAAGCAAATACGCCGGTAAACATGCTGGTCAGCAGACCCAGCCCCAAAGTCAGCGCGAAGCCCTGAATGGGCCCGTTACCAATCGAGTACAAAATCAATGCTGTAATCATTGTGGTGATGTTAGCATCCAGAATGGTACTGAAGGCACTGCTGAAACCGAGATCGATCGCCTGAGCAAAACTGCGGCCCTCCGCCAGTTTGTCTTTGATCCGTTCAAAGATCAGTACATTGGTATCGACGGCCATCCCCACCGTCAGCACCAGACCCGCAATACCCGGCAGCGTCAGCACAGTCCCTGGCAGCAACGCAATCAAACCCAGCAGGCACACCATGTTTGCCATCAGCGCCACGTTTGCGACCCATCCGAGGCGTCTGTACCACAACACCATGAAGGTCAGCGTCATTGCCATTCCTAATGCCAGTGCAGAAAAACCGTTCTCAATATTTTCCGCCCCCAGTGATGCGCCAATCGTTCGCTCTTCAACAATCGTCACCGGCGCTGTCAGAGAACCGGCACGCAGCAACAGCGCAAGCTGCTGTGCTTCTTCTGTTGAGCCGGCACCAGTAATACGGAACTGATTCCCCAGTTGCGACTGGATCGTGGCCACACTGATGACGCGTTCGCTGCGCTCCGTTTCTCCCCGCGCATTGGTTTTGTATTCCCGGTAGACAGTCGCCATCCGCTTGCCGATGTGTTTGCCTGAAAAATCGCTCATCATCTTGCCCCCGGCATGATCGAGCGAAATATTCACTTCAGAGAAACCCATTTGATCGGCGCCAGCACGGGCATTAACGATGTGATCACCGCTCAGCACCGGACGTTTGTTCAGCACCACGGTTCTGCCACTGTTGTCTTTCAGGACCAAATCATCACTGGAAACGGCTTCTGAGCCGGTTTTGACTTCATAAAACGCCAGACTTGCAGTCGCACCAATGACCTTTTTCGCCTGTGACGGGTCCTGTACACCCGGCAGCTCAATACGAATGCTATTTTCACCCTGACGCTGAACCAGCGCTTCGGTAATGCCCAGCTCTTCGATACGATCCCGCATGATCTTCAGGTTCTGTTGCAGCGTCGCTGACTGAAAATCGAGTTTATTCTGTTTAGTCGGCGTTACAGTCAGGCTGCCTGAACCCCGTTTTACATCCCAGCCCGGATAATTCTGTTTCACAAACTGACTGGCCTGACTGAGTTCAGTCTCTGATTTCGTAGTCACACTGAATCCGTCACTGCCTTGCCGGCTGATGCGGACCGATCGCAGATGTTCACTGCGCAACATGTCCTTCACGTCATCCACTATGGTGTCGCGCTGCTCCTGAAACGCTTTGTCGACGTCCACATGAAGCAGGAACTGCACACCTCCACGCAGATCCAGACCTAACTTAATCGGACTGAAACCCAGTTTTCCGTACCATTTTGGTGCAACAGAAACGTACGAGTATGTGATGTTATCACCGTCTTGAACCCGTTTATCCAGTGCTTCACGCGCATGAGACTGCTCAGCTTCGTTGCCGAAAACCAGTACCATCTGATTGTTCTGCTGTGTAATTTCCTGTGGTTCAACGCCTTGTGCTGTCAGATATCTGTTCACACTGACAACATTGCCGAACGCACCGCCCGGATTGGCAGACTGAATCTGGATTGATGGTTGTTCACCATACCAGGTCGGAATAGCACTGAGTGCCAGAATGACAACAGTGACCACCAGTACCACGTACTTCCACGCAGCATAGTGGTTCAGCACCCTGGACGATGCTCTAGAATTATTTTTCTTCATCAATATCCCCTCAGCGTCATATGCCGAGTTAAAAAAAAAGAGTTGTGACAACGTCACCTATTTGAAAGGGAATATCAGCTGAAGTACTGGCTATTCAACGCCACATACATAGCGTTGGTTTCTTTCCAGCCGGAAAGACGATAGGAAGTGTGGAAATCCTGATACGAGGCGTAACTTGGCTGCCGAACTAAACACAACGGCAAACGAGGATCAGACACGGGATAGAACGGCGGCGTGTCCAGAAGATCCGGCTCACCGTCATGGAGATTGTTTCGGTCTGGAATATTCCAGCGATAGGAATGAAGAATCGCAACCGCGTAACCGGAGTGATGAGTTTCCGAAACCGGTGACGGATTCTGTGGCTTTTGATGCTGAGTCTCATGTTCACAGAGAACAGCATCATTCAGCTGCGACTGCGAAATCACAGTTGATTTCACTGTTATCGCAGCGCCTTTGTCGTCCAGGCACGCCATCGCCTGCGCAGGAAATACCAGCGCTAAAAACGATAGCCAGAAAATACGAATCACATGCCAGGACATCAGGTTGCCTACTTCTAAAACTACAAAGCAGTGTATGTCTGAGTGAGACGCCGCTCAAGGAAAATTTTTGGGTCGATCTTTGCGTTTCCAGCCAATGCTGATTTCGGTATGAGCTTACTCTATCCCCGCCCGCCTACCATGCCTTACCGGATTAGTGTTAAGATCACAAAAAACAACGCGACTTGTGGGCTGTAATCATACGGGTTGCAAGCTAGCTGGTTTAAAACAGTAAGAGGGTTTTCCCTTGCTTTTTTATACTTCAGTTTTTGCTTTCCACAAGGCAACACCAAAAAGGTTTATTTTTCAAATGTCTAGCACAAGTATCCAGTGGTTTCCGGGGCACATGCATAAAGCCCGTAAAGAAATTGAAGAAGCCATTCCTAAAGTCGATGTCATTATTGAAGTGCTTGATGCACGTATTCCTTTCAGTAGTGAAAACCCGCTCATTGCCTCGATTCGTGGTGATAAGCCGGTGATCAAAGTGCTGAACAAACGTGATCTGGCCGATCCTGAGATGACAGAACACTGGATCGCACATCTGGAAAAAGAACACAACGTGAAAGCAATGGCGATCACGACGGAGAACCAGAATGAGGTCCATAAAATTCTGGAACTGTGCCGGAAACTTGCGCCGGGCCGTGAAGAAATGGGCAAGAACATTCGGACCATGATTATGGGCATTCCGAATGTCGGTAAGTCGACCATCATCAACACTCTGGCTGGCAGATCCGTTGCTGTCACCGGCAACCAGCCTGCGGTAACCCGCCAGCAGCAACGCATTAACCTGCAAAACGGCATTGTCCTGTCTGACACGCCGGGAATTCTGTGGCCAAAAGTCGAAAACCCGCACAGCGGTTTCCGTCTGGCTGCGACCGGTGCAGTGAAAGATACCGCCATGGATTACATTGATGTGGCCTTCTATACCATTGAGTATCTGAAAGACGCCTACCCTGAGTTGATTCAGCAGCGTTATGAACTGGACGATGAACTGCCGGAAACTGACATTGAGCTGATGGAAGCCATTGGACGTAAGCGCGGTTGTCTGCGCTCCGGCGGTAAAGTTGATTTACATAAAGCCTCAGAAATTCTGATCAATGAGCTACGTAACGGCACCCTTGGCAAAATTACCATGGAACGTCCGGAAATGATCACTCAGGAACTGATTGATGTGGCCATTGAGAATGAACGGAAAGCCGCTGAAAAAGCCAAGAACAAAGAAGAACGACGTAAGCGTTACCTGAGAAACAAAAGATAAATAAAAAAAGGTGCTGTTCCCCCGCTACGCGGAACAGCACCCCAGTCAATCATTGACAAAATGTACCTACACTCAGTAGTCCGCGATGATGCGGAGATCACTTCCAATCTAAACCTGTCAGATTACAAGAATATCACCATCGCAGCCTGACTATCTAAAAGCACACATCATGCCAACTTTTCATATCATTGTTTTTCAATGTTTTTTCCATTCTGCATCTGCCCTATTTCATTGATTCTCAATCAGCTATGCACAGCTTCAGTGAAGTGCTGCACCAAAAGGTGTAATCAACCACTGCCCGACATCAGAATTTTTCACGAATTTTATTTTCAGCCAGCCCACTCAATTTGTACGTTTTTTAAACAAAAACAATAGAATGATCACAAATCATTCCATCACTAAACAATAAGCTTCACGTAATAAATAAATTCATTAAACACTTGAAAGAATTGAATAAATCATTTATTTAACATGGTAATAACCTGATGTAATACACATACCTCTAAAGACAGCCATTTCCTTATATTTAGTGTGAGAAAATCCATGTTTGGATATTACTTTTTCTCATTTTACCTCACTCATTTTTCAGTCCATATTCACCGAAAATTTGCAGGGAACCGGGCCACAACAAAGCCGGATGACCTGTAACACATCCTGCAAAACCCTGAGCGGACCTATCGCTGTCACCGAGACAGCTTTTTTCGGGTCTGCCCCCTGAAATCTGGAGAGAAGTGTAGTGAGTGAAATCACTGCTGCGCGTCAGTCTGGCGGTATTTTTGTACCCGTTGCCGGACTGACCGCTTTTGCGATTGCATCGGGTTATCTGATGAGCCTGATTCCGCTGACGTTAAATTATTATGAACTGCCTGCATCACTTGCAAGCTGGCTGGCCAGTATCTTTTATCTGGGTCTGCTGATTGGCGCATTGCTAGTTGAAAATGTTGTGGCCCGTATTGGACACCGGCTGTCTTTCATCGGATTTCTGCTCATGCTCGCGCTGACGATCATCATCATGCCGGTCATGGCCGAACAATGGGTCTGGCTGGTTACCCGATTGATTGCCGGTGTCGCTGTCGCTGGTATTTTTGTGGTTGTGGAATCCTGGTTGCTGATTGGCGACAGTAAGAAAGAACGTGCCAAACGCCTGGGCTTTTATATGACCGCACTTTATGGGGGCGGAACACTAGGGCAATTCGGCATTGGTTTTATTGGTGTCGAAGGCTTAGTGCCATTTTTCAGCATTCTGGCACTGCTATTCATCGCGATTGTGCCGGCACTGGTTTCGAAACAATCTCAGCCAGCCTGTGAGCAACATATCAGCCTGACCACAAAACAGATCCTGGCTTTAAGCAAACCTGCGGTTCTGGGCTGTCTGGTCTCCGGGGTTGTGATGAGTTCTATCTACGGTATGCTGCCTTTTTCTTTACAGTTACAAGGCCTGAACGCGGAGCAAATCAGTGGTCTCATGGCCTCAACTGTACTCGGCGGCATGGCAATCCAGCCAGTGGTCAGTGCGCTCTCCTGCCGGATGAGCAAATCACTGCTGATGGCAGCAGCCTGTCTGCTGGGCATTTTTGCCACAGGCTTCATGAGCTTGGTTGAGGGTTACTCTGTGATGGTGATTGGACTGGCAATGCTGGGCATGTCATCTTTCGCACTGTACCCGATTGCGATTTCACTTGCCTGCGATGAACTGGATTCGTCTCAGATCGTTTCTGCAACTCAGATCATGCTGTTCAGCTACAGTGTTGGCTCTGTCATCGGGCCGCTGACTGCAGGACGTTTTCTTGTGCAGGCGCACGGTTTGATGAATTTCTTCTTTATCGCGCTGGCCAGCACAGCTATGTACATGCTGATGGCGAGTCTGAAGCAAAAGCCGCAAGTTGTTGCCGGCTGATTTTTGAAAGGACAGAAAAAAGAGCGGGCGCAACTTTCGTTGCGCCCTTAGGTCTTACTTGCAGCAATCCCGCTACGATAGTGCTCCCTGCATCATTCCATGATACTGCTGTTTCCTTCAGCGTTCCCTAAAACTCCATCCTGGAGGTGTTCCATTTGGTCTTACCTTGACCCGTTGCAACATCCTGCTACAACTCTCTTCTCCATCCTGGAGGTGTCCCTGGCTTCATCCTGAAGCGGTCCTTTTGTCATCCTGACCAGTAAGCATCCTACTTACTGTATCGAATCCATCCGATATCCCTTCACAGTCCTTGTAGATACATCATCCTAATGCACCTGCCTCATCCTGAAGCTGCCAATTCCGTGGCCAGTTCCTGTTCCGTTCCGTCAGTTCCTTCCGACGGGGTAAAGATTACTTGATTCAGATTTCTTCGCAACGAACAGAGATCACACTTTTAATGTCGATTAAAATAAAAAAATCACAATACAATTTAAGCAATTGAAAACAAAGGAAATAAAAAGTCGAGCACGGCATTCACCCCCTGAAAATAATCGCTATTTCCCACGCGCTTGTGAGATATCTCTTACAAGAGCTCTGGATAATTACGCAGAAATATCCTTTATTTCTTCAATCCAAAGTATAAAAAAATCTACTTCACCAACATGGCAGCACCAAAAACGCCGGCACTGTCGCCCAGAATTGGCTTCACGATGGGCGTATTGAACACCGGATTAAACAAATGCGGCATGACCGCCTTTCTGCCTGCGTCATAGAGCAAATCAATATTGCCGACGCCTCCGCCAACCACAATGACATCCGGATCCAGAACATTGACGATCTGGGCCACAGCCAGACCGAAGTAATGCATTAACCTGTTCTGAATAAACAAAGCATCGGGGTCTTCATGCTGTGATAACTGTATAATGTCGTTCAGTGGTCGCCGATGACCAGTGCGTTGATGATAAGCAATTTCCAGCCCCTGTCCTGAAATAACGGTTTCCAGACACCCCCGTTTTCCGCAATAGCATGCCCGGCCATCCGGCTCAATCACGTTATGCCCCCACTCACCTGCAATCCCGTGCAAGCCGTGAATCACTTTTCCGTTCACCACAATCCCGGCTCCAACTCCGGTGCCCATAATAATGGCGAACACGACTTCCGCCTCCGGATGAATTTGCTGCACCACCCCAAGGTGTGTTTCTGCCAGTGCAAGGCAATTCGCATCATTGGCCAGCCGGACCTTCACTTTCAGTAAATCCGCCAGATCCCGATGCAATGGCTTACCATTCAGGGCGGTTGAATTACAGTTCTTCATCAACCCAGTTGCGGGATCCAGCGCACCTGGTGTTCCAAAACCAATTTCAGAAGGATAGCAACCTAACATTTCGGCACAATGCGAGACCAATCGCTGAATCTGATTCAGAATATGGGCGTAGCCACGTTCCGCCTGACTGGGAATACGTTCGCGCAAGACACAGCGATCATCTTCTCGGGACATCACCGCACATTCCACTTTTGTCCCGCCTAAATCTATGCCCCAGTAATACTTATCCATTCATGACGCCCTTTTCCCAGACTAAGATAAAATCGACCATAATTAGAGTACCCCAAGACAGGAGGTTCGCTCTATGTTTCTGAAAGAATCCAAAAGCGGCGATTTGGTTGATGTGGTCGACATGGCTTCACTCACCAACCCATTTAAAAGACATGTGACTGTGCAGTTTCAGTCGGGTGAAGATCTGGCAGATCCGGTGATGATAGAGAAACAGCACCTGGCTTTCCCATCCGGCGAAGGACTGCCAGAATGCTGGATCAACGGCTACTACCGATTACAAAACCGCTAACCCGCCAGCGTTCACTCTGCCTGATAAAGCACTGAAGATGATAATCGTTGTGCAATTTGTGTGGTAAGACGGCTGACCGCTTCCGAAAGTGCATTCACCTGAGCGCTGTAACCTGGCTCTTTTAAGGGAACCTGAAAACTGAATGGCTGTACGGTTTTCAGATTCCCTGATTGTCCGACCAGCAGCCATTCGCCGCTGAAATGCGCTGAACCTGAGTAATGACCATTAAATTCATTGACCCGGACCTGCAACTTGGGCACATTTACTGACTGAATTGCCGCGGAACGCTCCGTTGGCCAGTATCTTGACTGTTTGAGCCGTAAATCACCATTGATGCGCCGGGTCAGCTGGCGAGCAATGTCTTCTGCCCAAAGGTTCTGCTGTGCCTGAACCACGGCTGTTTCACTGGTTTGATAAACCAGACCGGTGCCTGCCAGATGCAACGCCATCTCAACCGGTGACACAACCAGTAAAGGCTGCTGCGTCACAATCCCCGGTGCCGTTTGTTCCGGCGCCTGCGGCAGCAAATAGGTTGTGATATCCGATTCTTCCGGTTGGCTGCTGCATCCGGTCACAGCCAGACCGGCTGCAAGCAGCGCACTCAGAAACCTGTCTCGCATATTCATGCTTATTCTCCTGCTACCGGAATCGGGTCTTTGCCCTTGCTGTCAGAAAAAATCAGCGAATTCGGCTTATCATTCACCTGCCGGAGCACAGGCTGAAGCTCTTTCATCACTTGCTCAAAACGAATCAGTGCCTGTTCCAGATTCCTGTACGTCGTCCCTTCCGAGCCATAACTGCTGAGTGTCGCCTGAATCTGAGCCAGGCTATTTCGAAGCTCAGCCGGTATCGCCTGAGTGTCCTTTTGTGCAAGCAGCACATTGACATTTTTCGCAGCCTGTTCCGCCGCTTTCAGCGTTTTTGCTGTCGCCGCCAGTGTCTGAGTCAATCCATTAAGTGTGTCTTCCAGTGGTAAGTTGTTCATTTTATCCAGTAAAGAAGCCACCTGTTTCTGGATCTCAGCAAATCCGCCAGCGATAGTCGGGAACACATCATAATCTTTATAAGTCAGTAAACCGGGCACAGGTTCTTCGGTATAAAACTCAACATCAACCATGAGTTGTCCCGTCAGAAAGTTTGCCGTTTTCAGTGATGCCCTTAAGCCTTTTCTGAACTGACTGCTCAGGTTGTCATGTAAATCCTGCAGATCCTGAGTGTCCACATATTCCTGAACACGTGCTAATTCAATACGGACCAAAACCGGAATCTGCTGGTTTGAAAAACCCTTGCTCTGATTTGGCAGCCGCAACGGCACCTTAGAGACAGTCCCGATGCGCACGCCCCGATACTCCACCGGAGCCCCCTGATTCAGCCCCCTCACCGATTCATCGAATAGCATCACATATTCCAGATACCGATCGTAAAAGCGTTCGCTCACTTCATTCTGATTGTTATACAGCCTGAAGCGGCTGAGTTGTTTGGTCACCAGTTCACCTGGCTCAGATCCTGCTGGTACATTGAAACTCACCCCGCCAGTCAGCAACGATTCCACAGAGCCGATTTTGAGATTAAAGCCTTCTGCCGACATTCTCAGTTCCACTCCTGATGACAGCCAGAATCGGGTCCGTTTGCGGATCAGACTGTCATAAGGCTCAAAAATGAATAACTGATAATTAGCTTTTTTGGTCTGGGTATTAAAGCTCACCTTCTCGACACGACCAACCGTAAACCCTTCATATAGGACAGGATCTCCGATGCTGAGCTTGCCTGCTTCTTGGTGCGTCAGGATTAATCGCAGACCTCTAGCATCCGGAGGTGCCACAGGCGGTGTATCCAGAACGGTAAATGTATGTTTTTCTTTTTCTTCCACGCCGGGCTGCAATTCAATGTAAGCGCCTGACAGTAAAGTCTCCAGTCCGGAAATTCCCTGCTTCCCGATCCGTGGTTTCACAACCCAGAACCGGGTATCCGTTTTCAGCATTCTGGCTGCATCTTTATCCATTTGAGCCGTGGCCATAATGGAGTTGTAATCATCACTCAGTTTTACATCCGTGATGACCCCCACTTTCACATTCAGCGCTTTAATTTCTGTTTTCCCGACTTCAATTCCGTCCGCAGTGGTCAGTTTGAGGGTAATTTCAGGTCCTTTGCTGGCCAGAAACTGTATCAGCATCCAAAAACCAATGACGAGTGCGACCAGCGGTACCAGCCAGATCAGAGATAGCTGCCGGATTTGACTGACTTCAGCCTGCGGCGGATCTTGTTCACTCATATCCGGTGTTCCTTCTGTTTGGTTGTTGTCGGAAGACCTGATGTGACCTGAGGCTGCTGGGCAGCAGGCGTCACATCCTGCCAGAATATCCGGGGATCAAAGACCATCGCCGCCAGCATGGTCAGTATCACAACTGAGGCAAATGACAAAGCCGCAGGTCCCGGATAAATCGCCATCAGGTTCTGCAACTGAACTAACGCCACTAAAAGCGCAACGACAAAAATATCAATCATTGACCACCGGCCGATAAATTCAGTCAGACGATACAGCTTCAGGTGGCGAATTGCCTTCCGTCCTTCATTGTCGTCATGCCGCGCTGCTTTAATAAACAGCCAGCCCAGTGCACAAATTTTTGCCAGCGGGATGATCACACTGGCAAGAAAGATCACCATTGCGATTGGGTAGGAGCCGTGATGCCAGAGCAGCACCACCCCGCCAATAATGGTTGAACCCTCCGATTTTCCAAGGCTCACGGTATACATCATGGGATAAAAATTGGCCGGAAAGAGAAAGACAACTGACGCAAGCAGTAATGCCCAGGCATACTGAAGGTTTTTCCATGGATGATAAGGATGCAGCTTTCCTCCGCACCGCAAACATCGGTTATGGCCTTTTTCGGGAAACGGATTCAGCTGGGCACAGACATGACATGCAATATGATTCTGTGAATGATGACTATCGCCCGCTTTCACGTCAGGTAACGGTACCATGGGCGCGAACTGCAACCATAACCAGGTGCGGTCAACCATGGAGACACATTTCACCACCAGCACGGTATAAAGACAGAATGCCCAGAAAGACATCCCAAGCCCGACATCAGCCAGTGCAGCGATTTTGACCAGACTCACCAGAATACCAATCAAGAACACATCGACCATCAGCCAGGGTTCAATGCGTAATGCCAGCCTGCACAGACGTTTCACCCGCTGATTCACACTGTCTCGATTAATTTTCCCATGCTTGCCTGACAGCCAATACAGGTAGAGCACAGAGGAAACATAACAAGCCGGTAGCACCACAACGGTCAGTAAAAGCAGCAGGGCCAAGGGTCCATTTTCGAACTGGCTGAGCATTTCCGCCGAATGCATCAGCGTAATCTCCTGCCGGATTCCCTTCACACTGAAAGACATAAACGGAAAACTGACACTCAGCACCAGCATCATCAGACAGGCTATGCCGTAAGCCAGTGTGCGATGTTGCGGATGTGGGACTGTTTTCATCAGCAGATGACCACAACGCGGGCAATTGGCACGCTGTCCAGGTGCAAGCTCAGGCAAAGTTACAACAAGGCCACACTCCTCGCAGCCTGTAATGCCAGCCGTCAGTCTTTCCTGCTTCATTCTGTGCCCACTTTCACTTCCCCATGTCACCAGTATAGATAGGGACAATTCCAAAGTTGGCTTTTATTACCGATAAAGCGTTCAAATACAGAGAGATGAATTGGGGCAATGACACTGATTCAAGAAAAGACCATTGAACGTCTTTCATCCGTCAGCACAACATCAAGAAGCAATCTCCATCGTGATCGACGGCGATTCATGAATACAAAAAAAGCCAGTGGAAACCACTGGCTTTATTCAGACTTCAAATGGCAATGAATTCAGTACCAATCACTCAGTTTTTATTCGAAAACTCAATGGGTAATGTCTGTTTCACATAATCGCCAGGGGCGGCACCGATTGCTAAGTAACTTTCGTTCCCAATCTCTCGTGCCGGAACCTTTTCTTCGGTATTGAAACCATTCAGCCAGTTATTCCAGTGCGGCCACCATGAACCATCGTGCCGTGCAGCACCTGCCAACCAGCTTTCCGGATCCGCGGCGGCTTTATCGTTCGTGTAGAAGCCATACTTTTTCTTATCCGGGTGGTTAATAATACCGGCAATATGACCCGATTCACCCAGCACAAATACAGAATTGCCATTCAATACCTGTGCACCACGATAAGTTCCCTGCCACAAGGCAATGTGATCTTCCTGAGTTGAAATAAAGTAGCTTGGCACTTTGATTTTCGACAAATCAATATAAACGCCACCGACTTTATAGCCCTTCGGATCCATTAACTTGTTTTCCAGATAGAACTGACGCAGCAAAGTGCTGTGACAGGCTTTGGCGACATTGGTGCTGTCACCATTCCAGAACAACAGGTCGAAATCGATTGGACTATTCCCTTTCAGGTAGTTGTTTACGTAATAGTTCCAATACAGGCTGTTTTCACGCAGCAAGCTGAAAGTCACACTGAGCGAACGACCGTCCATATAACCTTTCAACTCATTCTGTGCTTCAATTGCCGAAATGATTGGATCATTAATATAGACACCAATCTCACCAGGCTGTGAAAAATCCAGAATCGTTGTAAAGAATGTGGCTGATTTCACCCGATTTCGCATTCGTTTGGCAGCACTATATGCCAGCGCAGTCGCCAGCAACGTACCGCCGATACAGTAACCGACCGTATGAATCTGTTTTTCATCCGAGACACTTTCAACGACATCCATAGCTTTCAGTGCACCATCTAATACATATGTATCAAAGTCCACGTCCTGCATTGTCGCATCAGGATTGCGCCAGGAGATCATAAAGACCGTGTGCCCTTGCTCAACCAGCCAGCGTGCCATGGAATTCTTCTCACGAAGATCCAGAATGTAATATTTGTTGATAAATGGCGGAACAATCAGTACTGGCGTCGCATTCACTTTTTCAGTCAGCGGCTTATACTGAATCAATTCAAACAAATCGTTTTTAAAAATTACTTCTCCAGGAGTATTGGCGATGTTATCACCCACCTGGAAAGCATCACCATTGGTCATGCGAATTTTAAGCACATCAGCGCTGGACTGCATGTCTTCATGCAGAAGCTCCATCCCTTTAATCAGGTTCTGACCATTCGATTCAACAGTCAGTTTTGCCAGCTCAGGGTTGGTTGTAATGAAATTGGTCGGAGACAACGCGTTAATGGCCTGGCGTGAGAAAAAGCTCAGTCGCTCTTTTGCTTTCTCATCTAAACCTTCAATCGAGTCGATGGTTTCTTTCATCTTATTGCTGAATAACAAATAAGACTGTTTGATGTAATTATAAAAAGCTTCATTTTGCCAGGCAGGATCAATAAAGCGCTTGTCATCATGCTCTGGCATGACAACATCTTGGTTTTCTCCAGTCTTAGTAACACTTTGCAAAATTTTCATCTGGCTTTCAAACCAGTCCATCTGAATTTTTGCAATGACGGCAGGCTGCGCAGATGCCTTTTCCAGCCAGGCCGTTGTATCTTCCAGGTTCAACTCACTCATGGCTTTGTTGAACGGGGTATTAATGGCTGCCTTGCCGGAATCAAACTCCTTCCACCACGCTTGGTTCATTTCCTGGAGTTTAGCAAAGTAGTCCGTGAAAAAATTCGGGTTCATCGCAATGACCTCTGCTTTTGGACTAAAAATGCCGCCCACAAGGCGGGACGGCATTAAGGAAGGAATCGAACTTAAGCTGGAGTAACTTGCTTTACGTTTTCAGCAACCAGTTCTTCAACTTCAGCTTTGAAGCCTTGAGCCAGTGCAGAAAACTTATTGCTGTCTTCAACCAGTTGTTGGGACAGTTTTGTCAGGTTTTCCAGTTGCTGACCTTGGAAGGTCGTCAGTGATTGCAGATCCTTGATTTCACTGATCGCTTTCAGTTGAGACAGACCCAGATCGCTGTAAGCACGAACAGCAGCCAGTTGAAGTTCAGTCAGCTCTTCCACATTCTTTGTGAACAGCTTGTTGAATTTCACATAAGGTGCCAGCGTTTTTTCAGTTTGCTCTGAGAATGACTTAAACATTTCCGTATACATAATATGTTTCCTTAATTTAAGTGCTATTTAAGTGCTATTTAAGCGCCTGCCGAAACAGGCGCAAATTGAGTAATGCTTAGTTTCAGACACTTTTCAGTACGATTGCCGTACCCATACCGCCACCGACACAGAGTGTTGCAAGGCCATATTCTGTACCGCGGCGACGCATCTCATGGAGCAGGCTGACGATAATACGGTTACCTGACGCTCCCAGCGGGTGACCTAGTGCAATCGCACCGCCATTCACGTTACTGCGCTCGGCCAGGTCTTCAACCTTGGTATTCAACGCATCAGACAACTCATGCAAAACGCCCAGTGCCTGTCCAGCAAAGGCTTCGTTAAACTCAAACAAACCGACTGATTCAATATTCAATTCAGCTTTTTCCAGCGCTTTCACCACAGCAGGAACAGGGCCAAGGCCCATGACCTCAGGTGCAACACCAGCTTGCGCATAACTTTGAATTTCTGCCAGTGGGGTTAAACCATACTTCTCAACTGCAGCTGCAGAGGCTACGATAATGGCGCTCGCACCATCATTGATACCCGATGCATTCCCGGCGGTAACGCTCCCGTCAGGTTTGAAAGCCGGACGAAGTTTTTGCAGACCTTCTAAGGTTGCATCAGCTTTAGGATATTCATCGGTATCGACTGTTTTGGTCTCACGGCGCACTTTCACTTCAACAGGGATAATTTCATCCACGAATTTACCCTGCTCAATCGCAGCAACTGCTTTCTGCTGACTTGCGAGTGCAAAGTTATCCTGTTGTTCACGAGTCAGACCAACCTTTTCCACGACGTTCTCAGCGGTCACACCCATGTGATACTGGTTAAAGACGTCCGTCAGACCATCATTAATCAGTAAGTCTGTCAGTTGCAGGTTACCCATTTTCTGACCGTCGCGAATGGAAGCCGGTACAGTGAAAGGAATCTGAGACATGCTTTCTGCACCAGCAGCAACAACCAGCTCTGCATCACCTGCTTTAATATGTGCTGCAGCATCCATAACCGCTTTCATGCCGCTGCCACAAACCATGTTCAGGCTATAAGCCGGTACATGCTCAGGAATGTCAGCATAAATTGCAGCCTGGCGGCCAGGACCCATTCCCTGGCCCGCACCCACAACGTTCCCCAAAATCACTTCATCCAATTTCGCGGGATCAACATTCGCCTGAGTCAGCGCGGCTTTAATCGCAACAGCTGCCAGTTGTGCAGGTGAGACAGATTTTAGTGCGCCGTTAAAGCTACCGATTGGGGTACGCTTCGCTGCAACAATATAGACTTTGGTCATGTTTCAAGTGTCCTTACTTCGAAAAAAGTTAGTGCATGTATAAGCCGCCGTTTACCGAGAGGGTTTCACCGGTAATATAGGCAGCAGCATCGCTGGCAAGGAAATTCACAGAAGCCGCAACTTCACTTGGCTGTGCCAGACGCTTCATAGGAATCTCTGCTTTAATCGCATCCAGTACTTCAGTTTTGATGGCTTCAACCATTGGAGTCCCCGTGTAACCCGGTGCAATCGCATTTACAGTCACACCATAACGAGCACCTTCTGCGGCAAGCGCTTTGGTAAAGCCAATCATGCCTGCTTTCGCTGCAGAATAGTTCGCCTGTCCAAACTGTCCTTTCAGGCCATTCACAGATGAAATGTTGATAATACGGCCAAAGCCTTTATCACACATTGAAGCAAATAGTGGATGAGTGACATTAAACAGACTATTCAGGTTGGTCGTAATCACTTCATTCCATTGCTGAACTGTCATGCGTTTAAAGGTGCTGTCGCGGGTAATACCAGCATTGTTTACCAGCACATCAATCTTACCTTCTTCTTTTAAAAGAGTGGCCAGCGCCTCTTCACAATATGCTGCGTCTGTCACATCAAGAGGAAATAATCGAACCTGAGATTCAGAATAGTTATTTTCCGCAAACCATTCTTTCGCTTTTGCTTCACCCGTTGGGAAATACGTGGCAACGACTCTATAACCTGCATCTACTAAGCCCTGAGTAATTGCAGAACCAATACCACCTTTAGCGCCAGTTACTAATGCTACCTTAGTCATCAAGCAGACTCCTTTCCATCCTTTTATCAGCACAAATCAATATTTATCAAAAGTTTATTTGTGCTTTCACTGATGAGAACCTGTTGCTGTACACCTGAACCAGACTTGTTCTCAACTCCACTCTTACGCAGCGTAACGATCCCACAAGTCACTTGCGTGAAATTTACATTGCATAAATATTATAAGAACACAGACACATATAGATATCAACATAGGGTATCTGTTTGAACACCAAAATCCCTTTATGGAATCAATCTAGAACCAATTAATCGATTACACAATAGGCGCGATTTGTTAACGGAATATTTCAATGCATGAGTAATGCCAAGTTTACAAAATTCTACATTTCAAACATTTTCTCGCTGTCTCTTTTATATTCCGGTCGCATTTTTCAATTGATTGCACTTTTCCAGTGCAAGGTTGCACCAATTTTTAACTGACTCTTGTATGAAATACCGAGGAAATTTTTTTTGATCCAAAACAAAGAAATGAAGCAAAAACGCAACATAAAAAACACATCTGACCAGTTAAAAATGTGATATTGTTAATTCGATCATCTTTTATTTTTCTCAAGTTTTTTCTTAAAAAGAGACTTTAATCACCCAAGAAGTGTAAAAAAGAAAAATAACATTTATCATTTTCCCCGTATTTACTGTGAACTTTCTTTACATGACAAAGTCGAATCTGATGAAAGTAAGCCAACTGACTGGATTACTTTTCAATGATAGAGCTGCCACCGTCCTGGAAGTGTTTTTATCTGGCCGACCAAGCTCACCAGATCGCCTCCAGAGCCTGCGTCAGCAGATGAGAGTTCACAGACGTTCCAAGGATAATCAAACCCATGCTTTCAAAGACCTTTCAGCAACTCGAACAATACTTACAACAACAGGTCATTGGACAACCCGACATGGTGCAACAACTGCTCATTGCACTCTTAGCCGACGGACATATCCTTGTTGAAGGGCCCCCAGGACTGGCAAAAACCCGAGCGGTCAAAACACTGGCCGAATGTATTGAAGGGGATTTCCACCGTATCCAGTTTACCCCTGACCTGTTACCGGCAGATTTGACAGGAACAGATATCTTCCGTCCCGAAACCGGAGAATTTGTTTTTCAGCCCGGCCCTATTTTCAACGCCTTGCTCTTGGCCGATGAGATTAACCGTGCGCCGGCAAAAGTTCAGGCCGCCATGCTGGAAGCCATGGCTGAAAAACAAATCACTGCGGGCAGAAACACTTATCCTCTGCCTGAGCTGTTCTTAGTGATGGCAACCCAAAATCCAATTGAGCAGGAAGGAACCTATCCGTTACCCGAAGCTCAGTTAGACCGTTTCCTGCTTCAACTGAATGTTGATTACCCGAATGCAGAGAGCGAGCTGGCGATTTTGCGCCTGAACCGCGGTGAAGCACTTGATCATCACCATCATGAACAACCGGAAGCTGTACACCTCAGCCAGCAGGATATTTTCAGTGCAAGAAAAGAAGTACTGCAGATACACATGGCAGAGGAAGTAGAGCAATATATCATCCGTCTGGTGATGGCTACACGGGAGCCCCAACGTTACAGTGATGAACTGGCCGCCTGGCTGCAGATGGGCGTCAGCCCGCGGGCCACCCTGGCACTGGATCGCTGTGCCCGTGCGTTTGCCTGGCTGCAGGGCCGTGACTTTGTCACACCTGAAGATGTACAAAAAATGGCTTACCCGGTTCTGAGACATCGCTTGTTGCTGAGCTATGAAGCACAAGCGGAAGGCATCGCACCCGATCAAATCATTCTTTCACTCATTCAGCAGGTCACCAGTGCATGATCAGGGCAACAGACACAAATCCCCCGGCTTTGCCACCGCACAGTAGTGGGTACAGTTTATGTCTGGCCGAACTGTTATTGTATAAAAATCAATCCGTAAAATGGTTGCCACCAGCGCGTAGCGTCTGGTCCCAGCTCAATGGTCAGCACCTGAGCCAGCAAAAAGGTAGAGGGATGAATTTCGCTGAAGTGCGTCCCTATCAGCCGGGTGATGACATCCGGGCAATCGACTGGCGGGTCACAGCGCGAACGGGTAAAACCCACACCAAGCTGTTCAGTGAAGAACGTGAACAGCCAGTTATGCTGCTGGTGGATTTCAGCCAGAGCATGCGTTTCGGAAGCCGTTTATTACAGAAATCGGTGCAGGCTGCTCACTTTGCCAGTTTGTTAAGCTGGCTGGCCATTCAGCAGCAAGACCGTATCGGAGCCTTAATCTATAATGGTTCCGCACTGAGTGAGTGCAAACCAACGGCCAGGCAGCAAGGTCCCTTAGCTGTGCTGAACACTATGATCAACATGCACCAGCATGGTGCACCAGCGCCTGAACACAAAAAAATTCACTTTTCTGATGTACTCAGGCATATGCATCACCTTTGCCCTAAAGGCAGTGAAATCATTGTGTTGAGCGATTTTTATTCGTTACAGCAAAGCGATAAAAAGAGGCTCAGTCAGTTACGCAGCCATAACCGGGTCCAATTTGTCCATTTGTACGATCCACTAGAGCTGGGCGATACCCTATATCGTGGCCGGGAATATGTCTCAGATCGCCAACGGTCGACCTGGATTAACTTTGGTGCACCCAGCACCAGAAAAGAGCTGGAGACACAGTTCACCCGGCATCTTGAAAATCTGTCAGAACTGGCGTCATCACTGGCCATTCCGCTGCACTCTCTTTCTGCAGGCACACCGTTACTGAAGCAATTAGGCCAGACATCCCGTCATTCGACCAGTCAGACACAGTTAGATAAGTCGTAACCTATGACACAAACACAGACACATCCGCTACAACTGGCAGATCTGCATCTGCCATCACCGCCCGATCTCTGGCCTTTAGCCTGGGGATGGTGGGTATCCGCTCTGGCACTCATCCTGTCAGCAGCACTGATTTACTTCGTCGCCAGACAGCTCCGGCAAAAAAGACGCCAGCAGGCTGCAAGAAAACTGGCCTTAGCGCGTCTGAAACAAGCCGGCTCTGTCTCAGAGATCAATACGCTGCTCCGGCAGACTGCTTTAACTTACTTTCCGCGTGCTCAGGTTGCCGGTCTGAACGGCAATGCATGGCTGACATTTCTGGATCATCAGCTCCAGCCTCAACATCAGGGATTTATCGCACTCAGTGAGACCTGGACAACTGCAATGTACGCCCCGCAGGTGGAAAACGACATTCTGAGCCATTGCCGGGCTCAGGCTGTCATCTGGGTCAAACATCTGCAGCTCCCGCAACACGCACCGAACGATCAGGGAGAAAGCCATGTTTGAGTTTATCTGGTGGTGGGCCTTTGCACTGCTTCCCCTGCCCTGGTTTGTTTATCGTTTCACCCGTCCGGTAAAACCCGTGTCTGCCATAACTCTGCCCGTATTACCGGGTGATTCAGGCATCAAACCTAAACGCCGCTGGTCCGCAGTCGTTACCTGTCTTTGCTGGCTGTGCCTGATTGCCGCGGTTGCCAGACCCGTCTGGTTTGGTGAACCAGTACAAATACAGCCGGAACACAGAGATATGCTGCTGGCTGTAGACTTATCCGGCTCAATGTCGATTGAAGATATGGCTGATTCGCAAGGGAATGCGATTGACCGCCTGACCGCAGTCAAACATGTCGTCAGCGATTTCATCAGCAACAGGCAAGGCGACCGTCTGGGTCTGGTGTTATTCGCCAACCACGCATATTTACAAACGCCCCTGACATTCGATCTCAGTACAGTTCAACAACAGCTGAAACGGGCCGTACTGGGTTTGATTGGTCAGAGCACTGCGATTGGAGAAGGACTGGGCATTGCGACCAAAACCTTCATTCACGGCGAAACGCCACAACGCGTAATCATCCTGCTCAGTGACGGAGCGAATACGTCAGGTGTGATTCATCCGATGGAAGCCGCCAAGCTGGCCGCTGAAAATCAGGTCAAAATCTATACGGTCGGCATTGGCGCCGAAGAAATGGTTCAGCGAGGCTTATTTGGCAATCGTATTGTCAATCCTTCACAGGATTTAGATGAAAAAACGCTGACTCAAATCGCCACTCTCACCGGCGGGCAATATTTCAGAGCCAGAAACCCGCAGGAACTGGCTGAGATTTATCAAACCATCAATGAACTCGAGCCTGTCTCCAGCGCCAGTCAAACCTGGCGACCCAGAGAAGAACTGTTTCGTTTTCCGCTTGCCGGAGCGTTATTTCTGAGTGTACTCCTGGCAGTCAACTGGAGGCGTTATGGCTGACTTTAGTTTTTTACATCCTGACTGGCTGCTGGCTTTGCTGCCGCTCTGTGTGCTGCTGCCCTGGCTAATCAAAGGCCGGGGACAATCCGGCTTGATCGCCCCTCATCTGCAAACCAGTACAGAAAACCAATCCGCTCGGCGTCATATGCTCCCGGTAATCCTTCTGGGTACCGGATGGCTGCTGACGGTGATCGCCATGGCGGGCCCAAGCTGGCAAAAACAGCAACTGCCGAGCTATAACCTGAGTCAGGCCAGAGTGCTCATCATGGACATGTCTAATTCCATGTATGCCACGGATCTGCAGCCGAACCGTCTTGCACAGGCAAAGTACAAAGCGCTGGACCTCCTGCCCCACTGGCAGGAAGGCACTACCGGACTGATCGCATACGCCGGTGATGGCTACGTTGTCAGTCCGCTCACTCAGGACAGTACCACCCTAGCCGGATTAATCCCGGGTTTATCGCCGGATATTCTGCCGATTCAGGGCAGCAATGCGGCGGCGGGCATACAAGAAGGGATCAATCTGCTCAAACAAGCGGGTCACGCTCAGGGGGATCTGATCCTGATCACCGACGGCCTGAGCGCCAGGGAAGCCGAGAAAACCACTTCACTGTTAACCGGAACGAACTACCGACTCTCCATTCTTGCCGTCGGCACAGCTCAGGGGGCACCGATCACCATGCCTGACGGCCGGTTGCTGCAGGATAATCAAGGTCAGACGGTCGTCAGCAAGTTGCATCCGGAGCGTCTGCAATCCCTCGCGCGCGAACACGAAGGCGTGATGGTCAAATGGCGGGGCAATGATCAGGACATTACTGCGTTGATTCAAGCTTCGTCTCGGATAGGTTCAGTCACCCAAGCAGATAAAGAAAAGACCATTGAAGAAAAACTGAATGGTGGTTTCTGGCTGTTACTGCCGCTGCTGCTGATTTTCCTCCCGGCATGCCGCAAAGGGGCTGCTTTGGTTTTACTGCTTGGTATTTTTGTTCCGGTTGATCACCCTGAAGCCTCCCCGTGGCTGAACCAGAGTCAGGAAGCCTATGAACTATATCAGCAAAAAGATTATGAAAAAGCCGCTGAACAGTTCCGCTCTCCCGCCTGGAAAGGTGCAGCGCAGTATCAGGCAGGTGATTATGATGGCGCTATTGAAACCCTGTCGGATTTAACCGATCCGCAGTCACGTTATAACTTAGCAAACGCTTATGCACAATCCGGCAAGCTGGAGAAGGCGAAGGATATTTATCAGGATTTACTGCGTCAGCATCCGGAAAATCAGGACGCCAAAGCGAATCTGAATACAGTGGAATCCCTCCTCAAGCAAAAGCAGCAGGAGAACCAACAAGGCCAACAAGGCCAACAAGGCCAACAAGGCCAACAAGGCCAACAAGGCCAACAAGGCCAACAAGGCCAACAAGGCCAACAAGGCCAACAAGGCCAACAAGGCCAACAAGGCCAACAAGGCCAACAAGGCCAGAATTCTCAGTCAAATCAAGCTGCAGGTAAACAGTCCGGTTCGCAAAACAACCAGGGCGCTACCGGACAGCAATCCTCCGGAGAGAGAAACGCCCAACAACAAAGGCAACATTCTGATTCTTCATCCGGTACAGATGATCAGTCAGCGCAAGCTGAATCTGGGAAATCGGCTCAGTCTGAGCAACAACAGGGTTCACCGAATCAGGGTGATGAACAGCAACAGGTATCTCAGCCGGATTCATCAACGACTGAACAGCAGCGTCATGCCCGATCAGAATCTGATGCTTCTTCAGAAGACTCACAGTCCGCTCAGACAGAAAAGCAAATTCAGACAAGCAAAACGAAAGAAGACAACAGTGATTCACAAAAAGATGATCAACTCGCAATCGGAAATCAAGACAATGCCACTGGCGATGACGTCGGCGGCCTGACGGCCAGCAACCCAACATTAAAAAAACTAGAGCAAATACCAGACAGTACCAGCGAATTAATCCAGGCACAGATCCTACTTCAGGCCAGAGAAAAAGACTCGCCTGATGCACCGGAAAACCGCTGGTAATGCGTCTACAGCAGCAAGGACTCACTATGAACGCCAAGCATTTCACCTTTATTTCTCAACTCGTCCAAAATCGGGTCTGGGCAGGCGTGATACTTCTTATCGCAAGTTTGCTCTCTTACTCAGCCAACGCTGCACAGGTCGTGGCAACAGTCTCGTCCAATCAGGTTGGCATCAATGAAATCTTTGAGCTGAAGGTCAGTATTGATGACAGCGTCAGCAACAATGCCCTGGATCTGTCTCCGCTGAAGAAAGACTTCACCGTCGGCACGCCAAGTACCAGCTCGTTCAGCAGCTTTGTCAATGGTTCAGTAACCCGGCGGACCGAATGGCGGGTGGCACTGGCCGCAAAATCAACCGGCAAGCTGACCATTCCGGCTTTTCGGATTGGCGCAACCCGCTCTGACCCCATTGTCATCACCGTCAGTAACCAGCCGGGTCAAACCAGTCCGGCGACCGATCTTGCCATTGAAGTCACCGGCCGGATGGATAAGGACACCCTGTATGTCGGTGAAAGCCAGATTTATCAGGTTCAGATAAAAATTGGTGAGCAAATTGAGCAGGCCAGTCTGGCCTCCCCTCAGGGCGACGGCATTGATGTTGTTCAGGTTGGTAAAGATCATCAGGCTGATACCGTCTTAAACGGACGGCAATATACTATCATCAACCGGAAATACCGGATTACGGCCACCAAACCGGGCAATATCACCCTGCAAGGTGCCAAGCTGACAGGCACGGCATTTAAAAGCGGCAGAGGCCGCAGCGTCGGCTTGCGAATTCCGGTCAATATTCAGGCGGAACCAAAGTCTTTAGCGGTGAAGGGAAAGCCGGACACCTATCAGGGACTCTGGTTGCCTACCGCTGACCTTCAGCTGTCACAGCAATGGCAGAATGACAGTGCTGAACTGAAAGTCGGCGAACCGGTTACCCGTGTCCTGACGCTGAAAATGAAAGGGACACCGCAAAGTCAGCTACCTGATCTATCTCTGAGCTACCCGGACTCTGTCCGCGTTTACAGTGAAAAACCGGTCTACAGTCAGGAAAGTGACTACAGCGTTATGACATTGAAGCAGGTGATTATTCCGCGCCAGAGCGGCGCCATTTCTCTTCCGGCATTAAAAGTCAACTGGTGGAATACTGAGAAAGGCCAGCAGCAGCAAAGTCTTGCAGACGGCAAGACACTTCAGGTGAAACCAGACAGTACAGCCAATGCATCCAATCCACAGACACCGTCAACAAGCAGTCAGGACAGCGTTCAATCCTCGCAAAACCTGTCCCGTCAATCGCTGAACTCGTTGTCTGGCGATACGCCTAAGCAACAGGGCGTTGCACCATTCTGGCCGTGGCTGACGCTTATTGTCACCGTGCTCTGGATCATCACACTGGTACTCTGGCTGCGCGCACGCAAATTCACGGTCAAAGAGCCAAAGGTCTCAAGCGCCGCCAGCCATTCTGACCAATTCGCCAAAGCCGAACTGATCTCTGCGGTGCAATCAAATCAGCCGATGCTGATTCAGACCTGCTATCAGCGCTGGGATAAAACGCATCTGACTGCAACCTACCAACAGGATCTTGAAACAGAAATCGCCAGAATGATGCGTGCCTGCTATGGAAAATCTCCGACCAATTGGGATAACCGCCAATTACTGGCATTACTGAAACAGGAAACCACTGCCCAGCACAAAGCTGGTCAGTCAGAAGCGCTGGCGCCACTGGTACCGGATTTACCCCCGGTCAGAAGTAAAGGCTAATGAGCGGTTTACTGCCCAATTCGTTTGAGATCTAACGGATTATGCAGCTTGTTTGTTACATCCGTTGCATTCTAATCCTGCCTTTATGGCAGGATTTTTTTAACATTTAACATTCGGTGTTTTGCGAAGCATTCCACACAGCATACTGTCAAAGGCAGGAAAACAGGCAGATTGCTCTAAAAGCAGTAATTTATTATTGATAAGTTGCTCACAAAACACAGATTCCGGGAAGGTTAATGATGTGTAATCTAAAAGTTTATAAAAAGAAGTGTGGAAATCCATCGATTATCCTGTTACAAAACCACCCGCAAACAACATAAAACGCTTCCGAACCAACTCAAAACATTCAGGATGTAGTATGAGTCAACCACAACCATTCCTTGCAAAAATTGCCAATGGCAGTCTGGTTATCCAGATTCTTATTGGTATCGTGGCAGGTATCGTCCTTGCTGCTGTATCTACAGATGCTGCTATGAAAGTCGGTTTCCTTGGCAGTCTGTTCGTCAGTGCCCTGAAAGCTGTTGCACCTGTACTGGTATTTATTCTGGTTGCATCTTCAATTGCAAATCAGAAGAAAGGTGCAAACACCAACATGAAACCAATCATCATGCTGTACCTGTTCGGTACACTGATGGCCGCGCTTACTGCAGTAACCCTGAGTTTCCTTTTCCCGACAACTCTGACTCTGGATGCTGGTACCGCGAATCAGGCTGCACCTGAAGGGATCGCGGAAGTTTTGAACACGCTGCTGTTCAAAGTGGTTGATAACCCGATCAATGCACTGCTGTCCGGCAATTACATCGGTATTCTGGCATGGGCTGTCGGTCTGGGTTTTGCCCTGCACTCAGCATCTGATGCAACGAAACAAGTATTCCAGGACATGTCGAACGGCGTTACGCTGATCGTTCGTTTCGTCATTCGTCTGGCACCGATCGGTATTTTCGGTCTGGTTGCGAAAACTTTTGCAGAAACCGGCTTTAGCGCTCTGGGTGACTACGCTCACCTGCTGGCTGTACTGCTGGGTTCTATGGCTATCATCGCGTTCATTGTGAACCCTGCGATCGTTTTCTACAAAACGAAACAGAATCCATACCCGCTGGTTCTGAAGTGTGTTCGTGAAAGTGGTATCACTGCCTTCTTTACCCGTAGTTCTGCTGCAAACATTCCAGTGAACATGCAACTGTGTAAAGAGCTGGATCTGCATGAAGACACTTACTCTGTCTCTATCCCACTGGGTGCGACCATCAACATGGCTGGGGCAGCAATCACAATCACTGTACTGACACTGGCTGCCGTGAATACACTGGGTATTCAGGTTGATCTGCTCACTGCCCTGCTGCTGAGTGTTGTCGCTGCAGTTTCTGCATGTGGTGCTTCTGGTGTTGCAGGTGGTTCTCTGCTGCTGATTCCACTGGCTTGCAGCCTGTTCGGTGTATCGAACGAAGTTGCGATGCAGGTCGTTGCGATTGGTTTCATCATCGGTGTGATTCAGGACTCTGCCGAGACTGCGCTGAACAGCTCAACTGATGTTATCTTTACCGCTGCTGCATGCCGCGCAGCTGAAGCTGAAGCAAACGGTCAAACAGCCAAAGCTTAAGCAACTGTAATACACTGTCTGAGACAGCTGACAGTCAAATGAAACGGCGACCCCAGGGTCGCCGTTTTGACATCTGTACCTGCCCATCATCGATGAGCGTTGCAATTAGTTTTGCAGAGATCCCAGCTGCTTGTTCAGAGCATCTTTGGCATCTGCTGCCTGGTCACCCATATCCTCCAGCAGATCATGCGCTTCTTCCATCGGACGTGAATCAAGCATATCTTCAATCTGATCTTTATAGGTCACGCCGATATAAATCCCCAGGCCCACCAGAGCAATCACAATATATTTCAACATTTTCTGTCTCGCTGTTATGAAGGGTCATCCAACCCTGAAAATTTTTCACAAGCATTATAACGATATCATAGATGAGAAACGTGCAAGCTTGCTTCCAGATTCGTATTCCGGATTTGTACTGACCGAATGGTACAAAAGAATGCTCAAGCTCTCTCACCTTCCTCAGAAAGAAGACGAGGGACAACCACAGTGACCGGATACTTTCGAAATCTGATGACTCAGGCCCCTTCCTGTGAAGTAATGCCAAGAACATGCAATTGCAGCTGACCCGGAAGCCGTAAGATTTGAAGTCTGGCCGGCAAACAACGACAAAGCCCACGCATACGTGGGCTTTGATATATATGGCTTGTAATAAAGCCTGTGACAGGATGTTCAGCAATACGCTGTAATAATTATTTTGTTTTTAAGAATGGAGACAAAGCTTCAAACAGTTTGTCGATTTCTTCTTTGGTATTGTAGTGCATAAAACCGATACGAATGACGCCACCACTCTCAAGAATACCCAGCTGGCGACACAGGCCTAATGCGTAGAAATGGCCATTCCAGACACACATGTTCTGCTGACCGAGCCGGAATGCTATATCCGACGGCGGGACATCTTCAACACGAATCGCGAAAGTTGGCGTACGTTCTGCGAGTTGCGTCTCATCCTCAATTCCAAACAATGACACATTGCTGAACTTTTTGACCCAATTCAGGAAATGCTGACTCAGCGCTTCTTCATGAGTCTGATACTGTGCATAGCTCGTTTCCAGACGCTGCCGCAGATTCTGCTCCGGTGTTCCCCACTGAGCAAGATAGTCAATTGCCGCAATCACGCCTGCCAAACCTTCAAAGTTCTGCGTGCCGGTTTCAAAACGCCCCGGACCAATGTCCGTCGCCGGTTCTACTTTGTATGGTTTCAGCGTTTGCAGCCACTGCGGAGCCACATAAGCAATGCCAACGTGGGGTCCGAAAAATTTATATGCTGAACAAGCGAGGAAGTCGCAGCCAAGTGCCTGAACATCTACCAGTTTATGCGGTGCATAATGAACCGCATCCACATAAACCTTCGCTCCGACACGATGCGCCGCTTCAACAATTCGGGCTACATCCACCACAGAGCCGGTTGTGTTCGATGCATAAGTCACCGCAACCAGTCGTGTTTTCTCATTCAGCAGCGACTCAAAATGTGCATAGTCCAGCGTACTGTCATCTTCGTTGACCCGAACCTGGCGAACCAGCACGCCTTTATCATCCGCAGCCTGCTGCCAGCTGGACACATTGGAATAATGATCCAGTGAAGTCACAATCACTTCATCACCCTGCTGCCAGTCACGCGAAATCGCACGGCTGAGCTGGAAGGTCAGCGACGTCATGTTCGGACCAAAAACAATGTTGTCTGGTGAAGGGGCATTCAGCAGCGCTTGTACAGCCTGACGGGCGGATGCCATCAGTGACACCGTCACCTCACTCGAGAAAAAAGCGCCACCCAGGTTTGAGTTATAGCGGCCCAGATAATCCGTCATCGCCTGAAGCACTGTCGAAGGCACCTGCGAACCACCCGGGCCATCAAAGAAATAAACAGGTTCGTTATTCACCCGCTGATTCAGTGCAGGAAATTGCTGACGAACCTTCGCCACATCAAAGTGCATAATTTGTCTCCCGGGCCGTCAGAACAAACAGGTCCATATAACCTTGCTGATCTTGTTTCACCGCTTTGATCGGACGCGCGTTATGCCAGAGCTGATTATCCGCCAGAATAGCAACCTCACCCTGCTCCAACTCCATGCTCAGAATGGGCAAATCATCTTTCGTTTTGTAGACCAGGAACTCACCACCTTCGATGTTCTCGCGACCAAAGCCGATTACGGCGATATGATCAAAGCCATCCTGATGGACACCTTCCGGCGCAACCTGAGTTTCTCCGTCCAGCGCAGCGATACGAATCTGATGAATTTCAATTTCCTGATCGTCTGACAGTGCATTGGCACGCTTGAATACTTCACACATCTCGCGCATACCCGCACTGTAAACAATCTTGTCTTCCAGCGGTTCAAATGTCCGGGCGACATTACCCTGAAAATGATTGATCTCATCCGACTGCATAAATGCTCTTTGCGGCAGATGCTCAATACCATTAGCGGTCGCTTTCACAATCGAATATCGACGCAAACGGTATTCACCGTCGGCATGACCTGTTTTGGGAAGATGATTAAACGAAGGAGACAGATCGCTGATAGCCTGTCCACTTAATTGGGTGAGTTGAAGGGTACGATCCACTGAAACACTCATTGCATCTGCTCCTCTTAGCAAGCGCCACATCCATAGCAACACCCTGCATCCAGCAAGGCGTACGTCTCAGCCTGCACGACAATGCAAACATCGATTAACAATTTCATTACACAAGAGGATAAAGAAAAATTCGTTTTTGCCAACACCTTGCAGTGATAAACTTCATCAACTAGAGATAATTCAGTTAATAGCTCTATCCAAGTGAAAAACACTGGCCTATTAAACCAGATTTTTCTACTGGACCCTTGAAAAACCAGAGTTCTTTGCTAAAGAGTAATATAAGTCATTGATATTGAATGATTTGGCTTTTTGATTCTGATTCCAAAAGCCATCTCAGATCACACCAAAAACCAGTTTATTATGCTATTTGTGATAAAAATCCCATTCAAAATATTGGTATCGAATTGAATCATGACGTGATATTCGAATGAAGAAAGCCTCCCTGCCGGACACCAAAATGGTTAACGTCAGGAAGGCTAAAACTGGAGGATTTCAAAGAGACTGGAGGATCGTCAGTTAAGGACGTTGTGGCGTGTAAACGTACTTGTCACCAGATTGCTTATAAAAAGCATTGTCGATAACGGCGTAGGTTATCCCGGAAATCACCGCAAAAGTCACCAGTTCCGGTAAGTTCGATCTGTGATATTCTCTACGCGGCCGCTCATGCACCACGACAACATCCCGATGGTGATAGTGTCTTGGCTCATGATAATGATGTTTATGTCTGTGTTTGTGCTTGTAGTACTTTCGATGTTCATGGCCGTATCCATGATCTCTGCCACCATGAGCCCAGCTCATTGCTGGCATGACCAAAGACAGACACAGCGCACCAATCCATAGATTTTTCATAGAATGCCACCTGTTCTTTTGCATTTATGTACAGCGTACATATAGCTTGGTAAAGCAGTGTCAATATCAGGTAAAGCTTAAGTAAAATCACGCAACATTCATTCAACACTCTGCATATTCAAGACAATCGACACAGATGCCTGAAAATAACGACAAGATCGCCCCTGAAAACAACAACCACCTGATCGGGCTGGGCTGCCCGGATTTCACCTTCGCAGCTTATATCGAGAACCGTCCTGATATGCCCGGAATGGCAACCCTTGATCAATTGCAACCTGCAATCCCGGGGGAGATTGACAGCATTGGTCAGGCCTGCGGCAACGGGTGGCGAAAAGTGTTTAATGTTTATGCCAAACTGATTGGCGCCCTGGATCACCAGCGATTTCCCTTCGCCGCGCAAACACCAAGCTGGCAGCACTACCGGGATAATTTTTTACTCCAGCCATCCGGTCAGACTGCACTGCTTTTCAGCCCGCCCGCTCTGGCGACTGATATGGCGTTCCCCCTCAAATACCACATCATCATGGGGCGAACATATGCCAAAAAGCTGATCAGCGCAGGTCAGCTGAACATTCCTCTGACCTGGCTGGATCACGAATTTGCCATCAACCGGGAACACAGACTGGTTGTCTGCCCGTATTTCGATTATCGGCAGCTCTCCAACATCAAAATTGAACGTTTGGCAGCAATTCTCGCAGAATTCGGAACCTGAAAAGCAAGCAAAACTCCCCGGGAATTAAAAACATCTATGCTTTTAAAATGTCATTCCTGATTCTGATCGCCCGGGGGCCGTATGCTGAATGAGCTGCAAACCATGATTTTCGAAATCGGAATCATTGTGGTCAGTTCAGCATTATTGGGGACACTTTTTCTCTATGCCCGCCAGCCCATTATTCTGGCTTATATTGCCGCTGGCATCGCCCTTGGCCCCAGCGGCCTCGGAATGTTGTCGGATAATGACCGGATCATTCAGTTCGGACAATTCGGCGTCATTCTGCTGTTATTTCTGCTTGGCCTGAACCTGCAGCCTTTTAAACTCATCAGCCTGTTTCAGGAAAGTGCCCTGATCACACTGGGCACCTGCTGCCTTTTTTTTCTGGTCACCCTGGGATTCGGATGGTTGATTGACCTGTCTCTGGCTGACACACTGGTCGCTGCAGCCGCACTGATGTTTTCCAGTACGGTGATCGGTTTAAAGCTGATTCCGACGACCACACTGCACCATCAGCGTCTTGGGGAAGTGATGACAAGCGTCTTACTGATCCAGGATATGCTGGCCATTATCGTCATTCTGTTTCTGAACGTCCGCACCCCGGATGCCATGCTCAGCGCGTTCGGACTCATTCTGATGAAACTGGCGCTCCTTTGCTTGCTGGCTTATCTGGGCGTGCGCTATCTGGTATTGCCCTTGTTCCGTCGCTTCGATGTGATTCAGGAGTATACCTTCGTGGCTGCACTGGCCTGGTGCCTGCTCTGGGCAGAAACAGCACATCTGGCTGGCCTTTCCTATGAGATCGGCGCCTTTGTCGCCGGACTTTCCATCGCAATCAGCCGGGTGGCCCAGGCCATTTCCCTGCACCTGAAGCCTTTAAGAGAGTTTTTCCTGATTCTGTTTTTCTTCGCTGTCGGGGCAAAAATGGAATTCACACGGGGAGATGTGGTGCTGCTGTGGGGATGTTTGTTTGGTGTGATTTTAATTGTGGTGAAGGCGTTCGGTTTTGCATTTGCACTAAAACTGGCCCGTGAAAAGGCGACCCGCGAGTTATCGGCCCGCTTAAGTCAGGCCAGCGAGTTTTCGCTCTTACTGGCCTATACTGCGCTGACCGCCGGACTGGTCTCCGATCAGGGGATGTTATTTATTCAGGCGGCCACCCTGACCACCTTCATTTTATCGACTTACTGGGTTGTGAGTCGTTTCCCGACCCCGATTTCCAGTGCTAAAAACCTACGGAAAGACTAGTTTCCAACTATGCCGTACGACGCTGGCATTGCATTGAGAAATGGTCATGCGGCGTAATGTGGTACCACATTTCAAACTTCGCCGTGTTTTTTCCTTTCAGCACAGGCTGAAGGAAGATACGGTAACCCATTAAATCACGTTGCGCATCGTAGCCGAACGGATCCGCTTTATACGGATCAACCAGAATTTCCCGTTTCATCGAAACAGGTTTCAGCCGGTACTGGCCTTCGTGCGCTTCAAGCAGGTAATCAACGAAGAGGTTGAACTCCAGTTCCGTTTTCCCCTGTTCCTGATAGCGGATCCATTCTTTTGAAACCACTTTGCCATCACGATGAATGTCGTAATTTACCCAGCTTTCTTCCTTTTCTGATGCTTTTTTATCGGGCAAACATTGCCATTTTCCGACCAGCTCCGACATAGAAGCAAAATCTGTAACATCTGATTGTGCTGCAAGAACAGGCTGTGTCACCAGCAGCATCATTGCCAGGCATCCGCCCTGCGTCCATGACATCATCCATTTACCCTCTTCATTGTGGCTGCAAAACCTAAGATAGCCGACTTCATCTCATGGCTCCACCCGGTAATTCCCAAAATCAGACATGAAAAAAGGAGCCACAGCTCCTTTTTCAGGTTGATTCATTTTCGATTCAGGATGGTTTCGCCTGAAGCTGATCAAGCCCCTCATCAGATGTCTGAGAAGAAGGGGATGCCGCCTTAGCGTCCCGCTTCTCTGCCAGGTAAGCCAACAGATGACTTACCGGCACAATCGGCCCCATCATATTCACCCGCATTGGCGACCCGACTGCACCCAGGTGCAATTCTGCGTCATCCGATGCCGAGTAGTTGTACTTATAGTTAAATTTGTCGGTTGCCAGATGGAGCAAATCAAACTCCTTCCGATGGCAGGAAATATACGCACGCCAATACATTGCATCCAGCACTTCCCCGGGGTTGAAAGCCCGAAGAATAAAGCGCCAGCTGCCATCCTCACCGTAAAAATCCAGCGGGAATATTTGCTTTATTTTTCTTTTGCTTAACAAGGTAAATCTATCCACTTAGCCAGCGAGACACTTGGATCTGTTTACCTTTCGTCATCAGCTGGCATCACGCAGTCGAAAGAAACGCTGCCGATCCGGTCCGGCGCAACACGTTTGATACCGGACAAATAACAACCACGAAAGATAATCAGACCCTCGGATTATCCTAGGATTAGGTCAGATTGGAAGAAAAAAAAGCAAAAAAATGACAATTTTGACAATTCGTTTTCGAATTCTCAGGAGGAATAACGGGGATGTAATCTTCGGGAGGATACCACAAAAAAAATGCATATTTCAGACTTGTGGAAAAAATTTCTCCACCTATAATGCTGAAAACCGGAGCGTCTGCCAACGCTCCGGTTTTTTTGTGCCTGCTCTTCAGACAATGAAGCTATCTGCCAATAGTTCATACTCTGAAGAGCAATATCCGATAGCAACACTGAAGACAGATAAGGAAACTTCAATGCGTATCGAACAAGACCTGAAATTGGGATTCAAAGATGTACTGTTTCGTCCGAAACGTTCAACGCTGAAAAGCCGTTCTCAAGTTGAATTAACCCGCGATTTTACATTCAAGCACAGTGGCCGTCAATGGTCTGGCGTGCCGATTATTGCGGCCAACATGGATTCTGTCGGCAGCTTCGACATGGCTGCTGCACTGGCGAAACACAATGTCATGACCGCCATTCATAAACATTACTCCGTGGATGACTGGGCTGGCTTTGTTCACAGCAATGGTGCTGATATCCTGAAACATGTGATGGTTTCCACCGGCACTTCAGATGCGGATTTCCAGAAAACCAAAGACATCATGGCTCTGTCTGACGATCTGCTATTTATCTGCATCGACATCGCGAACGGTTATTCTGAACATCTGGTTGAGTACGTTGAAAAAGTCCGCGCAGCCTTCCCGGATAAAGTGATCAGCGCCGGAAACGTCGTCACCGGTGATATGGTTGAGGAACTGATTCTGGCCGGTGCTGACATTGTCAAAGTCGGGATTGGTCCGGGTTCTGTATGCACCACCCGCGTGAAAACGGGTGTCGGCTACCCGCAACTGTCAGCCATTATCGAATGTGCAGACGCAGCACACGGACTGGGCGGTCAGATCATCGGAGACGGCGGCTGCACCTGCGCCGGTGACGTCTCCAAAGCCTTCGGTGGCGGCGCCGATTTCGTCATGCTCGGCGGCATGCTGGCTGGCCATGAAGAAAGCAACGGTGAAATCGTTGAAAAAGACGGTAAAACCTACATGAAATTTTATGGCATGTCTTCACAGAGCGCGATGGACAAGCATTCTGGCGGTGTTGCCATCTATCGTGCCGCTGAAGGAAAAACCGTCCTATTGCCATACCGTGGCCCGGTGGAAAACACCATTCAGGATATCATGGGCGGCGTGCGCTCAACCTGCACCTACGTTGGCGCAGCGAAGCTCAAAGAGTTGACCAAACGAACCACGTTCATCCGTGTACAAGAGCAAGAAAACAACGTGTACGGAAGAGAATAACTCGGTTTTTCCGAAGTATTTAAGGCCGCATTTGAGCGGCCTTTTTCATACCCAAAATCGCCAAGTGTCTACAAAATGTCTACACCTGAGAAATTTTTCTCACAGAAACCGTGATTTCTTAAGCTCCTTTTCTCCCCCACACTGTGACTCAATACCTGATGAAAGAAATTGAAATCGAATCTCCAATAAAAATCATGTAACCAACTGTTTTAAAATGGATAATTGGAAATATTAAAATTCTCCACTGATCCTTAGAACAGTCCAACTTCTGACGGAAACCATCGGAATCCATAAATATCAATGAGTTACACCAGACCGAAGATCAAATTTCGATCATATCTTTTTCAATTTACTGAAAGTTTTTTCAATTTTTGAAATTCCTATTTTCCTACAGACCCCAGTAAACTAGCACCTTCGGGGTACAATTTTCATTAATCCAAAACTGAAAAAAATCTACCGCGAGAACCTCGCAGGCGGGGAGGAGGAGTGCGGATTACGTCACGCGATCACTTCATTCCATGACCGTCAGAGTGGGACTACCAGCAGGCAACATAAAAGCGCCCGTGCTGGCCGATTATTAGTTTGGGGATATCTCTATTGCATCAGTTTAACTTTGTCGCATAAGTTCTAACGCTAATATCTTTCCACCCATTGTCCTTTATCAGCTTCTCTGCCAGTTCGTTGGCTGCATCTTGTGTCTCTCCTTTTACCGAGATAACAAAAAAATTTTTGATTCCATCTCTTCGAACAGTATTCGCCCATTCGTTATAGTTTTTTCCAGCCTCACCCCCCTCATCAATTTTTTGAAAAATGTCTCTACGAATTGATTCAGGGCTTGTGCTCATACTGCTCAATAATTTTAGATAGCCTTGATTGCCCGTTGGATAAGCTTCCCAAGTGTTTAAATTAAGGCAAATGACTTTTTGGAACGTTGCTTCAACCATATGATCATCCTTTAGAAATAACTAAGCCATCAAATACTAATCGGTTTGAATATTCTAGATTATAGCCCTAGTTAGCTACCGCTATTGGTTTTATCTGAACATTCAGCGTGATTTCCTCGATCACAGCCGCCGAAATCGCTTCAGCCATATCGCCCCAGCGGTATGCTCCACTTCTATCACAAAGCCTTCGCTTGCAAATTAGTAATAATCCTCTGTTTCAAAGCGTTTTTATTGAGTGCCATAATTACTTCCCTGCTAATACGGTAGTTGATACATCAACGTGCGGCTTGGTAGATAATGTCGCATCATCCGTGATGTACTAAACACGGATGATGAAATCTTGGCTAACGGTTAGCTTCACTTAGCCCTTCCAAGCATTAATTTTCCCAAGTACTCACAAGATGGATAACTTGATCAAACAAAGTCCAGTAAATAAAATTATTGAATATCCAAATGTGTTACAGAAAGAATAAAATAGAAACTTAAAATTCAGACAACAAAAATAGAAAGCTCTGAGTTAAATTTCGGTATAAAAAATAAAGATAATCCCGGCATATAACACCGAATGTAATTTCACGTTCATATTTCATGTCATGCCAACAAAAACCAAAACTAAAGATTCGATGATTACATTTTACTATCACATTAATGAGAAATAGAACTGAAGCCTCACCAAAACTCCAGCCCATACCTCAACTGTTCTGTCCACACTAAAAATATAAATAACAGCCATTCATCTATTCGAAAAATCGAATCACTGATGACTCGAATTTCTGGTTGCTAAAGATAAATTTCGCCAATTTTTACAGATGTAATACGATGACGGAATATAAATCAGTTCCAGCAGAAACAAAGCGGAAAATTTCAGAGACATCTGATAAAACATAGACAGCATTTCCACTTGAACGAAAAAGATAAATGAATTGCTGATTAAAATAAAAGCCATCAAATAACGATTTTTCAGTGGCGGTGTACCATAAACACAAGCGGCTGTGCCCCAAAGGGCAAATACGATAGAAACCATACACCATGCCGCCCACAAATTGGCAAACAGGTACACGTTTGAAGTCTCGGAAAGATCAGCCATCCTCCCTGAAGAAAACATTGCCGTCAGAATAAAAATCGTCAGAAGGATCCAGAAGTATATTTTCCCAATATTCATGCAGTCGTAAGCCTTTCGCATTCAAAAACATCATGTGCTTTCATCATGCGACCCATTGATATAAAACATTGAGCACATATGAGCTAACCGTAAAAAAGTTAGTCAATTCCAAAGCAACACCCCTACGCGTACATCAGCAGGATGCCGTTGCTCCAACACTTCCATCGATCGTCACAATCTTTAACCCTTTGCCTCATGTAGATAAACGTGTATTCGTGCTACATTGGCGGCTGGTTTTTGATTGAAGGCAGCAAAATTTTCCATGCTTACGGAATGGTTCAACTCTCATCAGATAGATGTTCAACGCCTGATCGACCTTGGTGAGGCGCTGGGTCTGATCGCCGCGATTTCCATTGTGATTCATTTAATTCTGCATCGCGGGGTCATTCTGTGGTTAAACCGGTTTACAGGTCACAGTGAAACGCTCTGGCACAAAGCCGTATTTGGCCAGAAATTATTCAGCCGGTTTGCCCTGCTGATTCAGGGGATTGTCATTGCGATTCAGGCACAGCTCTGGCTTTCCGATGAAAGTGCCGTCTATGAAATTCTGCAAACCCTCACCTCGCTTTGGATTGTTCTGTACGGTCTCCTGACACTCTTTGCCGTGCTTGGCGTGATTGAAGTTCTGCTGGGTCATACTCAGGCTGGCCGCAACATGCCGCTGAGAGGTATTTCCCAGAGCCTGAAGATCATTTTCTTTATTATCGCGGCACTGCTTGGTACCTCGATTCTGATTGGGAAATCGCCGGTGATCCTGCTCAGTGGTCTGGGTGCGATGACGGCGGTAATCATGCTGGTGTTTAAAGATCCGATTTTAGGTCTGGTGGCAGGTATCCAGCTTTCGGCCAATAAAATGCTGAGTGTTGGAGACTGGCTGGAAATGCCGAAATACGGCGCAAATGGAGACGTGATTGATATCAGTCTGACCACGGTGAAAGTGCAGAACTGGGATAAAACCATTACCACGATTCCAACCTACGCGCTGATTTCCGATTCATTCAAAAACTGGAAAGGGATGCAGCAGTCCGGAGGCCGACGGATTAAACGCAGCCTGTTGATCGATGCCACCAGCGTACATTTTCTTTCTGAAGAAGAAACCCGCTACCTGCGCAAGGCACAGCTGCTGGAACCTTATATGAAAGATAAGGTAGAAGAAATCAGCCGGTATAACGAGCAAAGCCGCTCTGATCTGGCATGCCGTATCAATGGTCGACGGCTGACAAATATTGGTAGTTTTCGGGCATATCTGGAGCGATACCTGCGTCAGCACCCCAGTATTCATCAGCATATGACGCTTATGGTCCGCCAGCTGCCACCAACACATGAAGGCATATCACTGGAAGTTTACTGCTTTACCAATACCACGGTATGGGTAGATTACGAACGCATTCAGTCGGACATCTTCGATCATCTCTATGCGGTACTCCCAGAATTTGGACTGCGTGTTTCTCAGGCGCCGACAGGCCATGATTTCCGTGAATGGCAAACGTCTGCCAGTCATCGGCATTCCCAAAGCTCGGAAGCGATTGCAAGTGAATACCAACCTGCCGAATCGATGAGAATGAACTAACCAGCCAGCCACCTGCATTTTCACGATCGTCTTCAGACAGCCGTATCATTCGATGCGGCTGTCTTGTTCTGTCCTGAAATTCACAATTGTGCCCGTCTCAATGACGGCCATTGGCGCAATCATAAAAATTTTTCTTGAACATGGTCGCCATATGCACCTGTGTTTTTTCATATTTGGATCTTCATGATGAAGTTATTCGCTTTTACATTGATTCCATTTCTAGCGTTTCAAACGCAACTGGCTTTTGCCAATTCACTCCATCAAAGCACTTTGGTTGAAGAACAAAATGGCAAACGCGTCAGTTATAGTCATTTTCAAGGTCATGAACCGTCAGAATATCGTGCAACGACTCTGTATTCTCAGATTTCGAAAAAGAAGTATGATGAATTTCAACAGACTTTAGATAGTTTATCGATCATTGAACAAAGTCTGGTGCCATCCGAAGATGACTATGTTCTGAAAATCGATCAAGACAAATACAATGAACGTCTGCAATGGGCCATCCGTTTCATCTCGGGCCTGAAAGTCACGAAGACACAACTTAAGGAAGGGATCACCCTGTCTCAAAGAAAAGGGACACTTTATCGGCAACGTTTAGAACAGTACTCTGAAGCGACCGCAGCGAAAATGAGGCCAGATCGCTATACGGTATTCCTGACGCACACAACCACGGGCACCCCTTCAATCGCCATTCAATGGCCCAGATATTGCCGCCCTGACACAATGCCGGAGCGGAGTGATGTACTGGTCAACAATGTGACCGTCAAGATGAAGGTCAGTTGTGATTCAGAGCACCTGATGACGACGGTACCTGAATCCCCAAAAGCATTACAGCAACTGAAAAAGTCATTTTCCCGTGAAACGTGGGTGACAATGAAATTTCCGCAAAAAAAAGATGAAGTGAAATTCTGGACGGTCAACTTCCAGGAAAGCTGGGACGCCCTCACCAGGTAATCTGAATAGGTTCGGCCTGTATCTTCAGGGCATCTCATCACTGAGGTGCCCTTCTATTTCGGTGAACGCTATCACCCTTTACCTATCAACTTATCAATCGCTCGCATTTGCGGCAGATCTTTTCCAGGAGCAACGCCCCGATGACGGGCAGGCAGTAAAACATCGCGTTTGTCGCGAACGATAGAAGTGGCTCTGCTTTTGGCCCGGCGAGCAAAAACCAATGCATTTTTCTGTCGAAACCAAGAAACGCAGCCACCAGAACATACAGAACGGGCAAGTGCTTCAATTGCAGTCTGAGCGCCAGAGCAATCGACACCATCAGGGCAGCCACAATCGTCGTGCCATGAATAATGCGTCCAAAGGTAAACTGAAATACCAAAGCCAACAGAATCATCATCGCAAGATAGATGATCGATTTTTTCAAGGCCGTTTTTAACCCGCTCATATGGCTCCAAAATGATTTCAACAAAATACCCTTCCTTATGGCGCTCTGATCGGATGATTTCTTAAATGTGACTGGCAATAAATAGAGCTAGAATAAGGCAAGCAGAAAAGGAAAGCATACAGGGACAGGTCCTTGACTCAATCGTGCCTGTGCCCGTTAAGAAAGCGCCCCGTTACACAACGCTCACCCGCTCGCAGATTGGAAACAAGCTCCGGAAAAGTGCCTGTCCCCGTCAGGCATGCTCACCTACAATCATACCGTTTGATTCAATTTAAAATTTTTATGAAATCATCAGCTGTTCAATCAACCGAACCGTCGAAACAGAAAATACTTCAACACCTCAATACCATCGCATCAAAAAATATTAACCTCATTCAATTCGAACGATGATGGAATCTTTATATCGTTCACAACTGTATTCACGGAGGAAACAATGCACCCGATGATAATATTAATCCCTGTGTTATTAATTTTTTATTCTGCTCAGAGTTTTGCTTCCAACGGCGCCTGGATATTTGCACACAGAGCAAACAGCCCGGCATCCGTCAATCATGCAATTGATGACGGGCTGAATGCGATAGAAATTGATATTACGCATGCCTCGGAGATTTCACCCCGTATTCGGTGCAGTCAGGAAGAATGGTGTGCTTATCACCGGGGAGATGCCAAAGCTTATAATTTATCGGAGGTATTAAACACAGCCCATACAGGTACAGGCATCAACGGGCAAAGTATCAATCACATGGGTGCGGTCTGGCTCGATATAAAATCAGGACAGCGCTCAGACGCGGAATATCAGACACTCACGCAAATCGTCGACCACGCTCTGGGTACAGGTGATGGCTCGCTTCGGAAATTCTGGGGAGTATGGCCGGTCAGTCAGCTCGATACGGCCTATACACAAGTGATCAGGGCCGACATCTCCCGTTTTCACCGTCACCGGGAAAGTACATTGATTATTGAAGTCGATAGCAACCGGGACAGTAATACTGCCGCGGAGAAGTGCAAATCATGGGAGATTCAGTGTGGTCTGTCCGCCGGGAATCCCTTTTTAGGGGATCTGGGCACGCATACAGGGCCTTCCTGGGATATGAATAATTTAAACTATCTCAGCGGCGATATTGCGCACAAGTCTCACATCAACTCTGTCTTTCTGTGGACGTTTAATTGGGGCGGCCCCTACGAAGATGACATGGTGAGGCTCTTATTTGGTCATCGGAAAAACTGGGAATATTTAGCCGGATTCAACTGGCAGTGCGGGCAGGAAGGCAATGGCGTCATTATTGGCCCCATCAATTCTGTTTACGCAGAAAATTTTTGTACCCAGGGCAATCATCACGATGCCTGTTCTGTTGCCATGGCAGCCATTCATGCAGGGCCGAATACCTTGGGTGACCGGAATACGGATGTCGGCCAGCCCAGAAACACTTATGCCAGCCAAAACGCATTCAACTGCAATGCTTACTATCCGACTGACTAATCTGTAAAGTTTCGATGCGTCCCCTGAAAAAGCGCAGCTGCTTTCAAGGGGCGCATTCAATCGTTTACCCTGATTTTGCCCACCTTAATTTTTCAGTCTTGGCGGTTTCAAATCACTCCATACACCCGCACCACGCTGGCTGGGGACAGATTGCGGGACAGCTTGCAACGCTTTCGTGTCCTGTTGCTGCTGCGTGTTCTGCTGAGCGCTAAACAGCTGGCATTTCGGCAAGGGTGTTGCGGTGCACATTTGCCCGACTCTGTCCCAGGTGTCTTTCGCATTCGGTTTCTGAGTCCGGAAGCTCGTGTAATTCTGGCTGACAATCGGGGCATTAGCAGTCGTAGTATCCCCGGAGAAATAGAACGACTGAGGATGCCGGTACCAGACACCGCTATTCGCATCCGGGGACGCGTTTTTATTGAAAGCATAACCGAACAAAATCGGCTCAGAGCCTTGTAATGTCAGGGCGTAAGCCTGAACCGAATCATTCAGCTGCGCACTTCGCTTTGCGCTGTAAGGCAAATGTTTGATGAAATCGCGTCGTGGCGGATGATTTTCCGGTGAAAACAAACAGCATTCCGGCATATCTGCGGGCCTGTCTTCCGGGTAAGTCAGGAAGTAAGCTTTATTCCCGAGCGAAATGAAGGAGCAGGTGTAATTGTTATTCTGAATCGGAAAAATCGGCAGACAGTACTTATCGTAATGCTCCATCATGGCACCCTCACCGTCCCCGTCAGACGGGCGATACGTGCTGTCGTAATACGTCGTGCCATACGACACGGTATAGTCCTGTGCACTCAGCGTGGACGGCGGATTGGTATACGGTGGCGGATTACTCTGATAATTCTGAAAAACTCTGAACATGGTCCAGTCGCTGACCCAATATTCCGGATACTGAGGATCAGTGGGATCTCCCGCCTGCCGTTTTGGCAGACAAACACTCGCAGGTTCACAGCCGAAGTTATTGTGAACCCCCATGGTGAAGTAAACACCAGACGGTGCTTCTGCAGCGAACGTCTGCACATTCAGACTGAAGCTGGCTAAAATCAGACTCAACACCATGCTCACCGCTGATGCAGTCAACACAGACCGTCTGCGCAAAGAAATACCCTGTCGTTGTTTCATGTGCTGCCTCCCATCCGGCTGATTAAACCGAGCTGGTTCTGTTGAGGATCCGTAAACATTGCAATCGTGACGCTGTCCTTGCCTAATGGGACCGTTACCTGAGGCATCACTAACTGACCGCCTGACTGAACAATTCGCCCCAATGCCGATTCAAGATGGTTCACTTCAATATAAAAGCTGGCGAATTGATTGAATCCCGGCCTGTCGGCGATTTTTGCAATTCCGCCTTCCGGGCCTTGCGACTGTCCCGTGCTGATGGTCAGAAAAGGAGCTTCCGCAGTGCCAGTCTGCCGTATCTGCCAATCGAACAGTGACGCATAAAATTCATCAGCCAGGGTGATCGGCTCAGGCGTCACGATTTCATTGAACCGGAAAGGTGTGACAGGAACGGGGACCATCTGACCGTCCCGGGTCACCGGCTCCATCACCCCAATCTGGTTTTGCTGCGGATCTGAAATCACCGCCAGACGGTACTGCCACTCTCCCAGCATTGATGACGCTGCAGGCATGACAATCTCTCCGCCCAGCGCAACAACCCCGGGCAGAAAGCTATCAATATCCCCGACCTGAACATAAAACAAGGTGGCCTGAGCAAACCCCGGCTCTGCCGAGGTTTGCGTCAGTAAGCCAGCCGGAGCATCGCCGGGTCTGTCCGGGAGAATGGCAAACAGCGCACCCTGATCGTCCATCTGCTGAAAGCGCCAGCCAAACACTTCGCCATAGAAACGGCACAGCTCGGAAGGTGACGGCGTGACAATCTCATGAAAGATAAACGGATGACGCATAAGTCCTCCTTACACGTTGGTCGCAACGTACTGGAACGGCGGCGCAGCATATACGCCATTGCCCAGGTCAATGGTTACCATTTTCTGAACACTCAGACGCAGCTCATACATCAGTCCCATCGCATGATCCAACTGCTGCGGTTCCCCGTTGAAGGTATGGTGCAGTGAGTTCAGGAGTGAGGAATAGGTGTAATTCGTCTGATCTGCATAACGCCGGGCCACACTGCCTGCCGGATAATCTTCCGCTTTGGCACTTGGTTTCAGGTTATACACATCATCCGGATTCAGCGGCACGGGCGCCCCGCTGAACGACCAGCCCACCGGAGAACCGGCATCTCTGACCAGACGTTTGCCGTAATAAATTTCAGCAAAACGATAATAGTGTGCCAGCTCACCCTCCTCATCGACCGGTGACTTACTGCTGCCCTCCCCCTGATCCACAATCAGTTGCAGCGCGCTGCAGGCACTCTCCACGTCCGTGACGGCCCACAGCTCATTGGATGGGAACCATTTGGTATCGGCCAGCTGACGACTGGGATCGCCGGTAAAAATGCCGTCCCCTAATTGCTGAATCTTGTCAATAATGGCCTGATAAAACTCACCAATCGTGGTATAGGACGGGTCGGCTGCCAGCATGAGTTTCTCAACCGGGATATCAATCGGATTTGCCGGTTCCTCAATCGCCATGAAGACAGTTTTGACCTGTTCTTTGGTCAGTGGCGCCAGAGTAGCAATCAATCCCCGGTCTTCGCCAACGCCCATGGGTAACGGCCCCGGGAAAGTCGGCACGAAACCGGGCTTGTTTATTTGAGGCTGACCGCCAATCGCATTCAGCACGTTACAGGCAATGCTCATGTGCAGCATTTCTTCAATCACAACACTGCGTACCAGATTTCCGGCTTCCACATTCTGGGCCTGTTTCAGTGAAAACAGCCCTGTCAGATAAACCGGGATCGTCGCGTGTTCCAGTTCAATGGCGCTTTGCAGGTAATGATGCAATTCTACGACATTGGTAATCCCGCGAATCTTTTCAACAACTTCCTTTTTGAGTTTCAACATGATCTTGCCCGCCCTTTAATCTTGTTTGTTGGTATGACGTCGATACAGGTCTGCTGCCAGCTCTTTTGACCCTTTCAAAACCTCCGGCGCTTCAGCAAGCAGACGCGCTTTCACCTGCCCCTGAGGCTCAGAAATTTCACAGGACGCACAGGGTTCAATCGGCAGCGGGGCATCATCCTGACCGCGACGCAGCACATACTTCCCGCTGCTGTCCTGCTCACAGAGCCACTTCAGGAGCATTTGCCGTTTGGGTTCAGACAGGTCGCGTGTCACCGGCATATAGTTGGGATCGTTATGTTCCCGGGAGAAGGCCAGCTCCAGCAGACTGCGGAATCGCACCATCGACTCATAGCTGCTGAGGTTGACCAGCATCCGTCCCATCACCGGATACAAGTTGTTGTACTGACTCATGATAGGTTTGACGTCATTCCAGGTCGGCTGAGCCGGCACGGTGTAATGGTCAAAAACCAGATTGGCAATGATATCCATGAACTGCTGGATATAATCCGTCGCACCCACCGGTGTATAACTCATCAGATACACCTGGCCATCCATATACTTTCTGGGATTGCCAGGCCCTGTCACCGAATATTCGTAGCGAGCTTTTCCGTTGGCATTCGTGACAGCATTTTCGCCCATCGTGATCGCGGATGCCGGAATATTGATGACAGGAATCGGGACGTCCAAATCATCCGGACCAGCACCCTGATCAGATGCCGGCGGCTGAAGCGTGACCTCAATTTGCTCGCCTTTCGACGGCACCCCATAGCGTGAAGCATAAAAATCAACCGCCACCGGCATATCCGGATTCAGCCGGTGAACCACCTGTTCGGCACGGACCAGCAGCCCGTCCTGTGTTTCACGAATCAGGATGGAATTGTCATTCGTATTGAGTAAAGCCAGTGGCTGTGAACTCATGGCCTGAATCTGCCTGTCTGTCAGATTCGTGGCATTGAACAACGCCCCGGTATTGTGCATCCAGTTTGTGCTCATATACGGAATCGGATCGCCAATGGGTGTGAATACCGACTCGCTCAGATGTGTGGTGCCTTCATCAAATTCGCTGCCCAGCATCACCAGCTGAATCGGTCCAATATCGACAAAATCACCATTGCCATTCAACAGGGGTAAAGCATTACTCAGGTCCACACAAATATTGCGTCCTTCTGCATCCACCTGAGCGTTAAAAAAGTTCATATTCTGCGGCGTTCTGTCACCGTTTGCCGGTGCAAATCGACGCCCCAGCACAAAGCTGTCCGGCTCGCCTTCCAATGCCGGGCCAATCACACCCGACACTCGCCCGATGGTAAATTCCGGACTGGTCCGGTCCATGTTATAGCTGTAAACCATCATGCGAACCGACAGCTTGCCCGTTTTCTCCGACATCGCTTTCAGTTGCTGCAGGAATGGCGAATGACTGACATTCACCCAGGACAAGTCTTCCAGCACCGACTGATAAATGGCCGTTGCCGTCTGATCCCCGCCGCCGCTTTGCTGCTGGCGTCCGAACAGAATGTCCCGAAATGGTGCAGGCTGGAATTGGCCTTCAAAAAAGCCGGGGATTTTGCCGTCAGTCAGGCGCATAGTCAGGCCCCACAACTCGGAAACCAGCTGCATCTGCGGATCCAGATCCACCATTTTGGCGCTGACCAGATCGTTGGAACCGCCAATCAGCATCCCAATCACCGGATCTTTCTGCGGATCGCTGGTGGTGGTGCCGTCCTGATAGCCGACTTCTGTCACCTGACAGTCGATCAGCCGGAAAGCACCGGAACCACACGGGTTCCACCAACCGTTGTATCCGGTCTTGTCCTGGTATTCCTGATATTCCGGCTTGAATTTCTCGACATCAAAATGCCGGACATCATTATTGACGGTAGACACATCCGACTGGAATCTGCCGGAGAACACCATCCGCAAGTTATTTAAGTAGCCCATATTGCCTCGCTATTGAAAGTGCTGTTGCAACAGACCACAGACTTGCTGCATGGATAAGCAATCCGGCTGATTCAGCCGATTCAACATCTGCTTGTTATTGGTGATGAAAATCGGTCCATGCTCGGGGGATTCCGCCAGTCGGCCATGACTGCCTTTCACTAACGACGTATCTAACGGTATGACATCCATCAGCATGCGCTGCCCCAGTTTTTTCTGTAATAATCGGGCAGCAATCTTGAGTTTGACGAAACGAATTGCAGGGTCGACAAAGAGTTCAACCGGGTCATACCCGGGTTTACGGTGAATATCTACGGTTCGGGCAAAATCTGGCGCTTTGCTGTCGTCGAACCAGTAATAGTAATCAAACCAGCAGCCGGGCTCTGCAATCAGAACCAGCTCACCGCTGCGTTCATGATTGACCTGTACGGCCTGCTGTTCGCAGCGATCCAGCACCTGTTCAATGCCGGGCTGGGACTGAAGGAACTGCTTCACGGGCTGGATATCCCGCGGATCTTTGATATACACATGAGCGACCTGGTGGTCGGCAACGGCAAAAGCACGGCTCGCGCCGCAATCCAGCAGTTCCCAGTCCAACGACTGTCTGACCTGCAGCAATCCGGCTTCCCGTAACATCCGGTTCACCGAGACCGACTGGCTGACCGGGGTCATTCCGTATTCAGACACCACCATGACATCCGCCCCCTGTTCGCGGCCAAAGTCAATCAAACGTCCGGCTTCGTAATCAATCTGAGCAAGATCGGCGTTGATCTCCGGCGAATCCGGGCCCAGACGTTGCAGGTTGTAATCCAGATGCGGCAAATAGACGAGCTGAAGATCCGGCCGGTTCAGGGTGAATTCCACCATGGCACAGTCGACAATCCAGCGGCTGGAACGAATGTCCGCCGCGGGTCCCCAGAAACTGAAAAACGGGAATGTGCCGACTTTTGCTTCAATATCCTGATGCAGCTGAGCGGGCTCGGAATATAACCCGAGAATTTTACGGCCGTCTGCGGGGTAATGCGGACGTGGCGTCACCGCATGATCCACATCAGCATACATGTTGTACCACCAGAATAATTGCGAGCAGCGAAAATCAGGACGCGTACGCTTGAGCTTGTGCCAGATTTTCTCTCCCTGAACCAGCTGGTTCGGCTGCAACCAGAACTTCACTTCCGCCAGTTCGCGAAAATACCAGCCATTCCCGACAATCCCGTGTTCCGCAGGGCTCAGCCCGGTCAGCATTGATGCCTGTGCTGTCGCCGTGACAGCTGGAAACACACCCTGCAAGGGCGTCATGATGCCTTCATTCGCCAGCGCATTGAGCCGCGGGGTATGTTCCCCCAGCAACGCAGGAGTCAGCCCGACAATATTGATCACAATCAGCGGCTTAGTCATAGCGTAATAAGCCTCTGTCTTTCAGACGCTGTTCCAGCCAGTTCAGTTCTTTGACGATACCGCCAATCAAATCATCGTCATTTTGTGGCTGTAATCCGGGCGGTAAAACCAGCCAGGAGTAAGTCTCTACTTCCAGCCAGGGTTTAACCTGATACCGGTAATCAGACAAAAACTGGAAGACGCTGTTCAGGGTGTCGTGCAGGGGGGTCATGGCCGGGTGAGTACATTGGGCCATATCCAGTGGCACATGGAAATGGACCCGCCAGTTCTCGGCCTCAGCCAGTTCTGAGCCCGGTGCATACATGGCTGACAGCGCTTCAGACAGATCCGGCATGGCACTGAGGCGCCCGTCGGCATGCCGGGCTTTGACCTGATGCAAATATCGCGCTTCCGCAAATTGCGCCAGGACGTCCGGTAAGTCCGACAAAGGATCCTCCAGTGCCTGCGTATCGACTTCAAAAGCATTCGAAATCTGAATCTTCCCAATATAGATCCCGGCTTCCGTCAGACGACGCAGAGAATCATAGGCATCCTCGTACATGACCCCCTGATGGCAGACATCAAAGCACACGCCAAGATGCTCAGGATAGCCGCCATTTGCTGCGGACAAGGCCGCGAAAAAATCAATCATCTGTGAGGTTGACTCGAGCACGCAGTCCGGCTCCATTTCCAGACAGACCTGAATATGCCGTCCCTCCAGATCTTTCAGGACCGCAAGCTCCTCGTTCAGCCAGATCAGATGTTCAATCGCTTTCTGGTGCTTGTCGTCATTCCAGTGTTGCCGGTAGCCGAGTGGCAGAGTTGAAATTGCGCCCATCGTCACGTGATGTGGGAGACAGTTCGCCAGAATGACCGCCAGCTGGCAGCTGTAGAAGAGTCGTCGCGGATCACTCCAGTCAGGCAGATACACATCGTCTTTCACCTCACTCTGGTGAAAGTTGCCATAAGGAAAGCCGTTTAACGTTGTCAGCGACACACCGTTGCGTTGCAGACAGCGCCGGAAATGCTGCAAGGCTTCAGGATGCTGTAACTCAGATGCAGCGCTTGCGCTCAGCCACAAGCCGCTCGCCATCTGAGTCTGCCCCCGCTTCGCCATCACCGGTGAAAAAAATCGGCTGAGATTCGCTTCCACGTCTGCCAGCGTTTCGCCAGGGTGAAGGTTACTGCAATAAGCCAGTTCACTCGGATGCCACATACCACCCCATCTCCTTGTGTCCGTTTATCCCCTGAGCGCTGATATCAGGTTCAGTTCTCAACAACCGGTTCCTGTCCCCGCAGCGCTGAGTTGGATTCCCACAACCGGGTTTGATCAACTTTAATCGGCGTATTGACTGCCTCTCTGCTGATCCGGCCGCTTTGCGCAAAGAAATCAATCGGATTTTCAAACAGTACCCGGGTAATATCAGCTTCGCTGTAACCGGCATCTTTCATTGCGGCTCCGGTCTTCGGTACTTTCAGCGGATCACTGCATCCCCAGTCCGCAGCGCTGTTGACCACCATTTTTTCCAGACCGTATTCCTTCAGCAGTGCAACCATGCGCTGCTCAGACATTTTGGTGTTGGGATAAATGGAATGGCCGCGCCAGCAGTCAGTTTCCATCACCAGCGGCAGCGTGAGTTCGTTCAGATGATCGATCAGGACCATCTCTTCAGGGATTCCCACTTCACGAATCAGAGCGATTGTTCGTTTGGTTCCGCCAATCTTGTCTCTGTGCGGTGTATGAATCAGTACCGGCAGCTCAAACTCCATCGCCAGCTGCATCTGCTCAGCCAGAAAAATATCTTCTTCCGGCGTGATATCGTCATAACCGATTTCGCCCACAGCCACCACGCCATCTTTGGCCAGAAAACGGGGCAGCACCTCCATCACCTGATTGGCCAGTGCCAGATCATTGGCTTCTTTGGGGTTCAACCCCATGGTGCAGTAGTGATGAATCCCGAACTGGCTGGCTCTGAATCGTTCCCAGCCCAGCAGGGAGTCAAAATAATCGACGAAGCTGCCGACTGAGGTCCGTGGCTGTCCCTGCCAGAAAGCCGGCTCTATCACGCCGACGATACCGGCCGCATACATACGCTGATAGTCATCTGTGGTGCGAGACACCATATGGATATGCGGATCAAAGAATTTCATGATGAGAATGTCCTGTTGTTGAAAATGGGGAGTGCGAGCGTTTGAAAGGGAATTCTGACAGCAGGCGATCAGCAAGCATCCGGGTTTCATCCGGCATCGACGACTGAAGGTGAGACAGTTTTCGCCAGAACTCCGGCGGGCAGTCCTGTCCCCCGTTATTGACCAGAGCCAGCAGCGTATAGTGCTGATGTTCCTCTGATTCAGAAAATACATATTGCATGTACATTTGTTTCGCTATGTCCGTGAGATAGCGATAGCGCATCCCCAGCCAGATTGACGTCGGCACCTCCCGCGCTGCACGCAGCCGCTCTTCCGTTAGATCCACACAGAGTTGCGTCAGTTCAGGCGACTGACGCAGCGGCAGCCCTTCAATCTGCTGAATATTTAAATCAAGGAACAAGGCTTTCAGTACCAGTTGATGAAAGGCCCGCTCATTAAAGTACTTCACCGGATAAGAGTTATTGAGCGCAATTGCCGCGAACAGGTTGATATCATTGGTCCGCGTCGTTTCCATCGCAATCGGGTTCAGATCATGATTCTCCCCCAGCCAGTCCAGTGCCCGGACAGTGACAATTTTTTCGTTTTCATCAAATTGCCGGTAAAGAGAAAACAGTAACTCCCCCCACTGCGCGCTCGGCACGATGCTTCTCAGTGTCAGCAGCAGCAAGAGCCGGCCAGCCTGATCAACCTGCCAGTGTGTCCCTTCGGGCTGGTATTTCAGTTCCTCTTCCCCCAGTTTGCGCCGGGTCATGGCACTGGTCAGCATCAGGGCGTTCACTGCGTTATCGAGTGTTCTGCAATCCAGAATTTTGTCTCTGGCAACCTGCAGCCAGGTTCTGGATGCAGGATCCAGCATGGCAAACAACTCACTTTGCAGTGCATCCGGAGAAAAATGGCTTAGCGGAGTATCAAAACGTCGGGAATACATAATTTGGTCTCACACAATCAGGTTGCCTGAACCCACTTTTGTAAGTGAGGCATAATGAAAAACAATGCAACACAGAACAGACTGGGCAGAATCAGATTCATACTGGCCAGCATCAGCCCGTCCAGAAGCGGTACCGCTGCAAGCAAACCACCAATCAACGCCCGCACATTTCTGGACGCAGAAAAAAGGCAGTGCTTCAACATGAACAACAAATACAAACTCAGTAAACCGGCAAAGAGCCAGAAATAAGGAAAGGCGTACCCCAGCGTGGTCAGGAGCAAAACAGGGAGGAACAGCAGCCCCACTGACCACCATTGCGAGACCCGGTTAGCATGTTCTTCCCGGGCAGCGTAGGTAATCCCGCTGATGTAAAGGCACAGCGCTACTGCCGCCAGCACAATCTCCGGAGTGATCTCCGCCAGCATCATGGCCGCAATCAGATAAACGCCCAGCCGGCAGCCGCCCATCAGGACCGCACTGTGCCGAAAGCGTTTGTGAACCAGGTTATAGAGCAAGATCAGCGCCGCCAGACAGAGCACCATCAACCAGCCCAGCGATGCCTGTTCCGGATACGCGTGCTGATATAAAGTCCCCGCGATTACCACGCCGAGCAGCAGCATCATGGCGCCATTCAGCCAGACCATCGCTGCCGAAACCTTTCCTTCCGGGATTGGACGGGCATTGCCGTGACGTCTGTCCCAGCTGGCGTCAAAAGCATCATTGAGAAACATGCCCGCCAGATACATCAGCGACAGAGAGATCAGACATCCCCCCCACAACAGCACTTGCAGGCCCGGGCTTCCCGCTCGCATCAAGTCAGTGTCGAGGCTGGCCTGTGCCACCAGTGCGGCCGCAAACACGTTACTCCAGACACTGGGCAGATTGGAGGCCCGCCCGAGTGTCAGCCAGGTGTGCATTCGCATCAGCCGACCTCCTGCCAACGCGGCTGATCTTCATCCTGCTTCTCGGCAGGCTGATGAAACTGCTTCAAGGAGCGCAGTGCAAACAATAACCGGCCGGTGTCGATATCATGGACTTCGTCATCAGTCCCGATCGCAGTTAACAGCGTGATACATAACTGGCCGCCCAGATGCTGACGAAATTCTTCCAGTCCCTCAAAAATCAGAGGCTGTCCGTTCTGATCACAGAGATCGAGTGCCGGGTGCCACAACGTAAAACCCAGCTTTTCCAGCAAACCGGTCAGCCGTCTCAGGTCATAACGACTCAGCATTCCGGCCTCGCTGGCATAGTAGGCATCTAAAGCCATCCCTATCGCCACCGCTTCACCGTGCCGGACGTCATACTGCGTGAGTGATTCAAGCTTATGCGCGGCCCAGTGCCCATAATCGAGCGGGCGTATGTTGCCCGTTTCAAAAGGGTCACCGCCCTGAGTAATCTGCTGGATATGAAGTTCGGCACAACGTGCAATTGCATGTTGTGTCACCCGGCTGTCGAAAGCATTCAGGGCCGGTACATGCTGCTCCAGCCACTGGAAAAATCCGGCACTGCGAATCGCGGCCACTTTCACCGCCTCAGCCAGTCCGGCCCGCTTATCCCGCTGCGGCAGCGTATTCAGTAAAGCCAGATCATTCAGCACGGCGAAAGGCGGGCAAAAGGTGCCAATCAGGTTTTTACTGCCATAGGCATTGATACCGTTTTTCACCCCGACCCCAGCGTCATTTTGCGCCAGGACCGTACTGGGCATCCGCAGCAATTTGATCCCGCGATGGAAGGTTGCACAGACATATCCGACGGCATCCAGCAAGGCACCGCCGCCCATCGCGATCACCATATTGTGGCGATCGACTTGATGCCGCTGCAGGTAACGGTAAAGGATATCGAGCTGTTCCGGCTGCTTGATGGCTTCTCCACCCTGAACGACGAAGGGCTCAGCCATCAAGTGGATATATTGCTGATGCTGAGAGAAATACTGTGTAGCCTCATCCAGTACTTCAGGATTTCCATCAATAACCCCCTGATCCACAATCAAAACACAACCCAGTGACAGGACGTCCTCGCCTGAATTCATCCGTGATCGCAACAATATCGTGAGCAAATCTGAATTATTCCGGGCGAATACATGCCGGGTAAAACACACAGGGTATTGATGCTGAACACTAAATGCCGCTTTAATCGTCTGAATCTCCCCCGATGCAGCATCTGATTCAGCATCAGAAACTGACGCTGAGTCAGCCAGCTGTTGCCAGGTCCATTTCAGCATCCATCCCAGCGCCGGCACCACAATACTTCCAGCCACCACCAGCAAAAATGGATCCTGAACGCTGGCATAGGTGCCGACATAGGCATATGCCGTGGCCAGCCCGATATTGGCCAGAGACGTCATGAGCAGGAATTTGCCGAAGGGATACTGAATCATACCGGCAGCGATCACAGAAGTTTCTGCCAGCACAGGAACACCGCGCATCACCACCAGCGTACTGCCGCCTAACTGACCTGCCAGACGACGGGCTTTCTGGCGTTCCCGGTGACTGAGCCAGCGGGCACCCAGCAAGCGGTCTGAGCGAATACCCAGCCAGTAACCAATACAGCAACTCAGGATTAATCCAATACTGATATTCAATGCCCCCCACAACGGACCCAGTGAGGCGACTGCAAACATAGCAACCAGACTGGACGGAATCGGTAAGACGATATCAAACGTCAGTAACACAATGATGAACAGTGAGATCAGCCAGAAACCGGCTGGGGCTTTTTCAGACAGGAAAGTGATGGTAGAGGTAACGAAAGACTGGACATCCTGTTCGAACAGAAGAAATGAAAGAATCATCAGCGCCATCACGCCAACGACGTAAAACAACAGACCCGCGCCTGTGCGATGAAATGTATCCATATTGTTCAACCTTGCCCAACTGAAAATGTGTCTGAGATTCAACGACAACCCGCAGCTTCACGCATGACGGTTCCCTGTCTGCGAATGCAAAGTCAATAAACTTTTCATTCAAATCACAATTGACACTGAACAACGATGAGTATTTCCGTCAGGAATACTTCTACTGTTTTTTGTTGAATATAGTCTTGTCTGCAAGACACAAAGATTTATCTGCTTAACGTGCATCATACAAAGATTCATTGCGTGATTGACATCAATAAATACTATGTAAAAAACAAATGAATCAATTACCAAAATATTGATGACAGATAAATACGGCTTCTCATAATGAAACAACAGCTTATTTCACATGAGAAAGATCCCGCCTGAGCATTTCCATCTGTTATTGATCTCGCATTTTTAATTAAGCTCCTCCTTCACGAACGCCCGATCGAGTAAATTGAATCCGTTTGAATGTTGGGAGAATGGATATGGCGGTCAATTTTGAAGTAAAAATACGGTTCAACCGGGTTTACAAGACGGATGGTACAAAACATGGCTTACGACCTTATCGTGAAGGCGACGGAAGCCCTGAACTGAGAGTTTTTGAAAGCGATCGGGGACGTATTCTCAACTCGGCTGCCGTCAGACGGTTACAGCAAAAAACCCAGGTCTTCCCATTGGAAAGAAACGCTGCGGTCCGAAGCCGTCTGACCCATTCTCTCGAAGTTCAGCAAGTGGGCCGTCACATCACCCAGAAAATTTTTGAAACTTTGAAAAAACGCGAACTCATCAATCAATACGGTCTGAATGAGCTTGAAAGACAAATGGAATCGATTGTCGAAATGTCCTGCCTGATGCACGACATTGGAAATCCGCCATTTGGTCACTTTGGCGAAGCTGCGATCAATGACTGGTTCAGGAAAAATCTTAAAGCTATCGGTCAATCAGCCGGGATTCATTTACCTGATGCATTACAGCTTGATTTACAAAACTTCGAAGGCAACGCGCAAGCGATCCGGCTGGTTCACACTTTACTGGGATTAAACCTGACTTATTCTCAGGTTTCCGGGATCATGAAATACACCCGCCGGGGCGATCAGCCAAAACCCGAAAAAAGCAATGACCTGAGCTATTTAAAGAAAAAAGTCGGATATTACTTAAGCGAACATCAGTTTATTGAAGACTTAAAAACTTCGCTTCGTATTACAGACGGTTGCCGTTCACCTTTTGCTTACATCATGGAAGCAGCAGATGATATTTCTTACGGACTCGCAGATCTCGAAGATGCCGTCGAAAAAGGAATTCTGGATATTCAAAAACTCAGTCAGTTACTAGTCGAAGAATATCAAACCATCGCCCGGGATTTTGACATTGATGGTCAGGGTCTGAAAGAAATGGAAACCATCGTCGGCATTGCTCAAAACAGCGCAAGACGAGCCAGCATTTGCGGTGACAGCCAGTTTTTCATTTTCATGCGGGTTGAACTGAGCAAACGCCTGCCAGAACATGCCGCGAATAATTTTATCGATCATATTGAGGCCGTCTTTGATGGCCACTACAACGCACATCTCATCGAAGATCGTTCAACAAATCATGCTTTAGTTAAAACCTTAAAAAATATCGCCGTCAAACATGCTTTTGGCACCAAAGAAGTCGAATCCCGGGAATTGCAGGGCTATAAAATCCTCTCCGGTCTGCTGGACACATATCATGAACTACTGACACTCAGTGCCGGACAATTTCAGCAACTGGTCGAGGGCGCAGATAAACCCGATGTAACCGCTTACCAGCACCACCTCTACAAGAAATTACCCAATAAACATATCCGCGCCTATCAGGCTGCTCTAAGGCAAGAGAACCTGGGAAATCTCCCCCTGGCATGTGACCCTCAATGCTGGGAACTGTATTTCCGCATTCGGTTAATTCAGGACTATATCAGCGGCATGACGGATCAGTTTGCCTTTGATGAATACCGAATGTTGCACGTCATCGACGAATTATAATGCTCTGTTGCCACAATAGCCCGGTGAAACATCGGGCTACTTTCTTTCATTACTTATATACGCTTTTGTTTATTTGTGAACTGACCTCTGAATTTCATATTCAACCCAATGCATTTTGATATCTGATTGGTATAACGCCATTTCCTGTTCCATCAAAATCAAAGGGTTATCTAATGAAATACATTCACTCCGGTTTTCAGCGCTCTGCACTGACGCTGTTGATTGCTGCGGGTCTGTACTCGAATACCGCGGCGGCTGCACCGTTTTGTGAAATCGATGCACTTTCTACTTCACCTTCCCCTGTCACTGAGATCGAGAAAGCTGATATCGATTGCCGAAACGCCTGGTTTTCTGCACCGGCAGAAACGCTGAATTCGCTTTTCAGCGAAAACAGCATTCACCAAATCCAGCAACAACTGATGCTGCACATCAACCAATACCAGGGGGAAAAGCAGCAGGCCGTTGTCATTGAAAATCTGGGTGAATTCGTTCGTGCGGCCTACTACGTCCGCTACGCACACAAAGCGCAGTATGGTGATTTTTCCGATGCGCTTGATGTCGCTCTGGCAAATACCATCAATGCATTTCTCACCTCCCCCGGCGCCACGCAAAGCGGCCGCGAGCAGGTCGCTGCACTGAAAAGTATGACCATCATGGTCGATAATATCCGTCAGTTACCGCTGACCATGGCCAGTCAGTTACAGCTGCTCAATCACTTCAACGCAGAAACCGCGAAGGATCTGCAATTTGTCGATGCGCTCAACAACCTGTTCCGCGCCATGAGCGGTCATATCAGCCTCGACCCGTTTTATGACGATCTGGCAAAGCACCCTGAATATCTGGAACAACTGCACCAGTTTATTCTGGATAACGAATGGGCGCTGGGCACCGATGCCGATTTCATCGTGAGCAACACGGCACGTGAAATGGGACGGTTACTGGTGACACCGCACGAATCGACCCGCAAACAAGTACTTTCCATTCTGGAGTCCCTGCTGGAACGCTATCCGTTAGGCGGCAAGAGCGACAAAATGTGGGTCGGGATTGCAGAAATGATCAATTATTTTGCGCCCGATAAAGCAGAAGCACTGGGACTGAAAAATGCCAAAGCTCAGCTCGAAGCACGTGTCATGCCATTCCGTTATGAGTGTAACGGCCCGGCGATTGTCCGCGCTCAGAAGATGACTCAGGCGCAGGCGGCTGACGTGTGTGACGTGCTTTCCGGCAAAGAAGCTGATTTTCATCAGGTAGTTAACAGCGGTGACCAGCCCGTTGCGGATGATCTCAACAACCGCGTTGAAGTGGTGGTTTTCGATAACAATGCCGACTATGTCAGTTTCTCTAACTTCCTGTTCGGTAATAGCACCAATAATGGCGGTCAGTATCTGGAAGGAAATCCGGCAAACCCGGATAATCAGGCGCGCTTCGTGGCCTATCGCAATGAATATGCAGAAGGCTACAGTATTTTGAATCTGGAGCACGAATACGTGCATTATCTGGATGGCCGCTTCAATCTGTACGGCGATTTTAACGACGTACTGAGTCCGGGACACACCGTCTGGTGGCTGGAAGGTTTTGCCGAGTATATGCATTATAAACAAGGCTATACCGCAGCGGTTGAACTGGCCCGCGAGCAGACCTACACCCTGTCTGAAGTGCTGGCAACCACCTATGATCATGATCTGAACCGCATTTATCGCTGGGGTTATCTGGCCGTACGGTTTCTGATGGAGAACCACCCGGATGAAGTGAATACCCTCTTGTCCTATGGACGGCAAGGTCAGTATTCACAATGGACAGACACAGCGAAAAGACTGGGAAGTGCTTATTCAGCAGAATTCCGGGACTGGCTGCTGACCGTTGAATCCACCGGGAATGAGCCGGGCGAGCCGACGCCAGACCCTCAGCCGGAACCTCAGCCAAATCCGGATGAAGTCACATCACTGACCTTCGATCAACCGATGACACTGGCTGGCGAAGCCTACAGCGAACACTTGTACTATGTCGACATTCCGGCTAATACCCGTGAATTCTCACTGTCAATCACAGGCGATGGCGATGCCGACCTCTACGCCAGTTATGGCCGAATCGCCCATTACTATGATTTCGACTTCACCGATTTTCAACGTGGCAGCAACGAAACACTGGCGTTTACGCCGGAAGCCAACGGCTACATCAAACCCGGACGCTATTACCTGAGTGTGACGGGTCGTGAAGCATTCCGTTCTGTCACGCTGAAGGCTGCAGCAGACATTGCGGCACTGGATCAGGGCGATGATCATCACGATTCCAAACCTGCGGATGATTTAACGCCCATCGTTCTTGAAGCGGACAAACCACAGGCTGTCCGTGTTTCCGAACAGCGCTATCTGGCATTTTATGTGCCACAAGCCGGCCAGACACTGCGGGTCTGGGTCAACCCGACTCAGGAAGCAACCGGCACAGATGCATCCAACAGCAATGTGAGCTTATACGCGGCCAGCGCTCACTGGCCTACCGCAGAGAAGTACGACGTTGCATCAACTTACACCGGAAACCGTGAATTCATTGAAATCACCGCAGAACAGGCAGGTTATGTCCATCTGATGCTGAGCAATGAAGGCGAAACGGCGAATGTTGAGGTTTATGCAAGTGCGGCAAGCGCGTTCTGACACCCTGAACTAAAACCGTAAAATCTTCGTGCTTTCACCTTGGCGCCGCACGGTCACTCCCCTGACCTGCGGCGCCTTTTTCATTCTTCCATTAAACGCTGCCAGCAGTTTCAATGACCAGAACCCGCGCCTCCCCTAGCGGGTGTGCAACGTGCTCGGTACCCACAGAGGCATAGAAAATGTCACCCACGTTCAGCAAAACCGACTGCTCTGCCCCGTGTTCCCGGTAATACATCTCGACCTGTCCATCGAGCACGACGAACACTTCTTCACCGTCATTGACGTGCCATTTGTAGGGCTGATCCGTCCAATGCAACCGGGTTGTTATCCCATTCATATTGGCGATGTCCATCGCTCCCCATGCCCTGTCGGCCTGAAATTCATTGCTGCGGATTATCTTCATTTGGCTTCACTTCCCTGATGAACAACTGATTGATCAGCTTGATGAACAATACGTTCAGATTCACGGCCTGATGCAAATGCCTCAAGCACATCTTCAGCAAACCGGTAATATTCTTTTTCCTGAATCAGCGACGCACCAATGGCCCGGTAAAACTGCCCAGCAGATGGATTCGTAGTTTCTGCGGTCCAGTCCAGCCGACGACATCCTTTCTCCAGTGCCTCCCGGGCTAAATACCGCATCAGCGCCTGCCCTACTTTCTGGCCTCTGGCACTGGCCGACACAAAAAGATCTTTCATAAACATCTGGCCCGAAAGCTTTGGGGCCGGATAGAAAATGGAGTAAGTGGCAAAACCGACCACGTTTCCCTGCATATATGCCGCAATCACCCTGACACCAGAATGCGGTGCAAACAGGGAGCCTGACAGATAAGCTTCAATGTCATTGCGGGATGCCGCTGCATCACCAAAATAATACGTCTCCAGTTCCTGAAAAATTGGCAGTAATTCAGGGGCCTGCTCACATGTCACTGCTTGAATCTTCACGCGTGATCTCCCTGACGCTCCGGCTGACACACCATGTTGAACTCCGTTTCAGACTCGCTGATACAACGAAAACCAAGTTTTTCATACAATCGCTTCGCCGGATTGCCTTTCAGGACACTGAGCGCCACAGACTCATGATTTGCAAAGGCCCGCGTGATCAAATCACCAATCAGCTTTTTGCCGATACTGAGATTCTGAAATTGAGGATGAATCTGAATCTGGCTCAGATACCACTGTCGTTGCTCCGGCTGATGAAACGCCTTAAACAACCCGGCATCCTGACCATTCACTTCAATGATCTGAGCCGCATCGAATTGATATTGAATACGACTGAGAAAAGACGCTTGATCCGTCGGTTCTCCCGCTTTCTCAAGGTACCGTGTCATCGTCAGTTCACGCAGTAATAGCAAGAACGGCATATCCTGCTCACCCGCTTTTCTTAATCCGATCTGATGATCTTCCCTGATATCCATCATTTACCTGTCCTTCTGCCTGTCCTTTCGATAGCTATCGCAACCGGAATCATATCAGAAGCTTACGTTCAGAGATGCATACAAAAACCTGAAATTCAGTTGTTCAGTTTTTTAGAATGACATGAGCAACAAATCGCTATAGATAGTGACTCAGATCACGATTAATATCTCTACATGCTTTTCGAGAACAAAAAATTTTCCCTGAAGGAGTTAGAATCATGAAAACATTCATCGCTGCACTACTAGCTGGTACGTTCACATTTTCCGCTTCAGCCTTTGCAGATTTAACGAACACCTTATCTGTTGAAGTCACACCAATGCGAGGTGGTGCCTGGGTTTTCGTTGAGAAAAATGGTGTCCCACAGGCTAATGTTGATGTGACAGTTCCAAGTCAGAAATCAGCCTACAAAACAAAAGCTGACGGTCGTGTATTCGTCTACGCGCATCGCGAACACGCGCACACTTTAGCCATCAACATTTCTGAACAAGGTGGAAAACCATTCACTGTACGCCGCCTGATCCCTTCCAGCCGGTAAAATACAAAAGTGACAAGAGGCGCCATCACTGGCGCCTGATTTGTATCCCTCGCGAAATTCTTGTGTTCTTCCATACTTAATGACAAACCGTTACATGGAAGAAGCTCATGAGTAATGCATTGAAAGACGTGGAACAACCTTGTGACGCCATAGATGCCTGCGGCGCCATTCAGCTTGTTCTGACCCCCAAAGATAAAGATTTGGGCGGATTTTCAGTCCGTCGCCTGCTGCCAACCGCCAGACAAAAAATGGTCGGCCCCTGGATCTTCTTCGATCATATGGGCCCGGCACACTTCCCTGCGGGCGAAGGCATTAACGTGCGCCCTCACCCACACATTGGCATCGCCACCGTTACTTATCTGTTTGAAGGCGAAATACTCCATCGGGACTCTCTGGGCAACCTACAACCCATCAAACCCGGCGATATCAACCTCATGGTGTGCGGTCGAGGCATTGTGCATTCCGAGCGGGAACGGTATGAAGTCACCTCGGTCGACCATAACCAGCATGGTCTCCAGCTCTGGCTGGCACTGCCCGTTGAAGCCGAAGAATGTGAACCTGCGTTTTATCATTACCCAGACGACAACATTCCTGCCCTGAACGTTCACGGCGTCCCGGTTCGAGTCATGATGGGGACGGCATTCGGCGTCACTTCCCCGGTCAAAACCTTTGCAGAAACCCTGTATGTTGAGGCAGCACTCGAGCCCGGCCAGCGCCTGACGCTCCCCATGGCCGATGAACGTGCCGTCTATGTTGCACAAGGCCACTTAAAAGCCAAAGACACCGATTTACCCGAACACTGCATGGCCATCCTTTCACCTCAGGAAGGCGTTGAAATCGAGGCAACCGAACCCTCCCGGATCGCCATCATCGGCGGTGAAAATATCGGCCCGCGATTCATCGAATGGAACTTCGTCTCCAGCCGGAAAGAACACATTGAACAGGCCAAAGTAGACTGGCGTCATCAACGTTTTCCCCTGGTGCCCGGTGATGAAACGGAGCTTATTCCGTTACCGGAGTGAATAGAGCACCGATTTCATACAAGGTAAGGCAGTGAAATTTTTCTGCCTTACTCTAATTTTATTTTTCCTTTTAGAGTAAGGCGTCACTGAATTCAGTAAAAATGTACTGCGTGTTTTACATTTAAAAGTGGAATCGATCATAACTCAGCGCCATGACTTTTCGTTTAGGAACTTACATCTCAAACTTTTTGATATATTCATCCGCATTCGGCTCTTCCATCACCCTCAAAGATTATTCAAATTGTAAACATTTCCAAAAACAGCAACGCATCAAAGTCCATATGCACTTTATTTAACAGAGAACACAGCTATTTAAATCGGCGATTGATACGGGCCAGACCTCAACATAAAAAACTAAGCGGAGAATCAGAAATGACGAGATTTAATTTCAGAACCAAAATAAACATTACACGCCCAAACGACGAAACCACTTCATCAGAAATTAAATCAACAGCATTTGAAAGTGATCGTGGTCGTATTATCAACTCAGCTGCCATTCGTCGCTTGCAACAGAAAACTCAAGTATTTCCATTAGAACGAAATGCAGCGGTCCGGAGTCGGTTGACGCATTCACTGGAAGTACAACAAGTCGGGCGATTCATTGCTAGGCAGGTCAGTTATTGGTTAGACCGTGAGGAAACTGTTGAAAAAGATGAACTTCAATCGCTATTACCTGTAATGGAATCCGTGGTTGAAATGGCTTGTCTGATGCACGACATTGGTAATCCTCCGTTTGGTCATTTTGGTGAAAAAGCCATAGCTGACTGGTTCAGTTCAAATGTAGAACTGATTTTTAAAGCCCAGGACAAAGCCCCGGCTGAGCTAACAGCCGTGCTTCAACGCGACATTTCTAACTTTGAAGGCAATGCTCAGGCCATAAGACTGATTCACTCTCTGTTAAAGTTGAATCTCACTTATACACAAACGGCAGCAATTCTTAAATATACCCGCCCGGCTTACGAAGAGTATGATTCTCAGCATTCTGAGCATAATATGTTGAAAAAGAAACCAGGCTATTACTTATCTGAACAGCCGTTTATCGAAGAAATGCAAAAAATACTTGAGATGGATCCCGGCTGTCGACATCCTCTGTGTTATATCATGGAAGCCGCAGATGATATTTCTTATTGCCTCGCTGACATCGAAGATGCGGTAGAAAAGAAAATATTAACTGTCCCCGATTTAACCAAGCTCATCACGGAATCTTATCTAAGCTTAGGGAAAGACCCTGCAGCCGAAGAGCATTTCTATTTTCGAAAAAGAATTAGTCTGACCGATATCCTTAATAAAGCTTTTCAAAAATACGCAGATGAAGACATCGATAAAAATAATCAGTTCTTTATTGAATTGCGGGTGTATCTTCATCACATTCTTGTCAACTATGCGGCCAGACAATTTAATGAAAATTTAGAATCCATATTCCATGGTACCTACAACAGCAGCCTGCTCAATGAAGGCAGTTCAGCTCATTGTCTTTCTGAAGCTTTCAAAACCGTTGCTTTTAAAGAAGTTTTCAGCCATCCGGAAGTTGAAATGCAGGAACTCAGGGGACATCGCATTATTCAGGGATTGTTGGACATTTACAAACCTTTGCTGATCTTAAGTGAAGATGAATTTTCAAATTTGCTGAGCAGAAATAAAAAAATGATGAGAAAACTGCCACTTGAGACCCGTTTACTCAATAAACTGCCTGGAAAACACATACGCGCATACCTTGCAGCCATTGAAGATGCAAAAAATGACAGTCCGACCCTATATTTGAGCGCTTGGGAAAAATATTATCGATGCAGATTGTTGCAAGACTATATCAGTGGCATGACAGATCAATTTGCCTACGACGAATATAAGCGTCTGACGGTCAAGGATTAAATGAAACATCAAGCATAACGGGACTGGAACTTAATTTTCAGATAAATTTCAATCCCGTTTCTTACTGCCGCGACACCTGACTCTTAAGCGTGCACCACTCGCCCAAGTTGCACTAAAAATGAACGTCACTCAGGTTTTCTCTGCACCTTCATGAAAGAACGACCGCATAACACATTGTTTTTCAATCAATAAATTTAAAATCTAACCACACCTTACATCTGGCCTGCCCCTTGCTTCTGTGAAAACAAACAACACAATAAGGAGCAACCTCATGGTCCAAAAAGCAGTGACACTGAAATGGGCGGCCCTCGCAGCCACAATGATGTTTTCATTCAACGCCTTAGCCGCCGAGACGATTAAAGTCGGCATTCTCCACTCCCTCTCCGGCACCATGGCTATCAGCGAAACCACCTTAAAAGACACCATGCTGATGCTGATCGACGATCAAAACAAGAAAGGGGGCATCCTGGGTAAAAAGCTGGAGCCTGTTGTCGTCGATCCAGCGTCGAACTGGCCGTTATTTGCAGAAAAAGCAAGAGAACTGATTGAAAAAGACAAGGTGGATGTCGTGTTTGGCTGCTGGACGTCAGTTTCCCGTAAATCTGTCCTGCCCGTATTTGAAGAACTCGACAGCCTGCTGTTTTACCCGGTGCAGTACGAAGGGGAAGAGTCGTCGAAAAATGTGTTTTATACCGGTGCTGCCCCGAACCAACAGGCAATTCCTGCCGTCGATTATCTGATGAATGACATGGGCGTCAAACGCTGGGTGCTGGCAGGGACCGATTACGTCTACCCGCGCACAACCAATAAAATTCTGACCGCTTATCTCAAAAGCAAAGGGGTCGCCGATATTGACATCATGGTTAACTACACCCCGTTCGGCTATTCCGACTGGCAGTCCATTGTCTCTGACATCAAGAAATTCGGCGGGGCTGGAAAGAAAACCGCGGTCGTTTCAACGATCAACGGTGATGCGAACGTGCCGTTTTATAAAGAGCTGGCGGCTCAGGGCGTGAAAGCTTCAGAGATTCCTGTCGTCGCTTTCTCCGTCGGTGAAGAAGAACTGTCCGGGATGGATACTTCAGCGCTGGTCGGTCACCTGGCCGCCTGGAATTACTTCATGAGCGTCGACACCGAGCAGAATCATCACTTCGTTGAACAGTGGCACAAATTCATCAAAGATGACAAACGCGTCACAAACGATCCGATGGAAGCCCATTATCTGGGATTCAACATGTGGGTCAAAGCCGTCGAAAAAGCAGGTACTACAGATGCTGATGCCGTTCAGGATGCCATCATCGGGGTGACGGTCCCCAACCTGACCGGCGGCTACGCGACCATGATGCCAAACCACCACATCACCAAACCTGTCCTGATTGGCGAAATTCAGGATGACGGCCAGTTTGTGACCGTGTGGGAAACCAAAGACGTGGTCGCCGGAGACGCCTGGTCAGATTTTCTGCCGGGATCCAAAGATCTGTTCGCCAGTTGGGAAAAACCGATGTCGTGCGGCAGCTTCAATGTCGTGACGGGTAAATGTGCAGGCAGCAAAGAATAAACTGGCCTGATATCCCCTGCTGGTTCTGATCTCAGGACCAGCAGTAACTTTTCCCTCCTACGGACGACAATGATGATCAGACAGCAACAGCACAGGCGACAACTGACTCTGCGGACATGCTTTCAGAAATGTTTCACCCTGTTGTGCCTGCTCTGCCTGTTCGCCTCAGCACACGCCAGTGAGGTGAACAGCTTTGAGGATGTTGAACGCAGTTTTGCGCAGCGTAACTTTGCGCAGAAAGCGACAGCCATTGAATGGCTGATATCCGCACATCACCCGCAAACCAAACCGATTCTGCAAGGACTGCTGGACCGGGAGCTCGCCTATCAGAAAGGGACAGGCACTTTAGTGTTACTTCAGGGTGACGCCATTCTGACCTTCAACACTGAAGGAGCCGTGCCTCCGCACTCAGCACACAAACAGGATTACAAAAAAGTCACGATCAACAACAGCCTGCGAACCCTGATTCAAAGACGGCTGTCGACGCTGGACATCAGCGCAGCGGATCCATCTGTCCGCCTGAAGGCAGTGAAAGCACTGACAGGAAAAACGGAGCCTGATCTGATTGCAGCCCTGCAGCATCAGCTTGAGACAGAAACGGACCCGGCAAATCACAGTGCCTTAGAGACGGCCATTGCTATCGGTGAGTTTCATCAGCATATTCAGACGCCGGTGACTGCCGAAAACAAATCACAGATTCTGACGCTGATCCAAGTCCTGAACGATGCGGGACATCCGGCGGCTCAGCTCATTTTACAGCAGGCCATGCCGACAACAGATGATCCCGACATCCGTCAGCAAATCAGGCAGGCACTAAGCGACTATGAGCAGCGCCAGCGATTGTACAGCAGCATCGAAACCCTGTATTTCGGGCTGAGTCTGGGATCAGTCCTGGTGCTGGCCGGGATCGGGCTGGCAATCACCTTTGGCGTCATGGGCGTGATCAATATGGCGCACGGCGAGCTGATCATGCTGGGGGCTTATACTACCTATGTGATGCAGCAGCTGATGCCATCGCAACCCGGTACTGCACTCCTGCTGGCGATTCCGGCTGCTTTCATGGTCTCCGGACTGGTCGGCGTCGCGATTGAACGGAGTGTGATCCGTTTTCTGTACGGCCGGCCGCTGGAAACCCTGCTCGCAACATTCGGGATCAGCCTGATCTTACAGCAAGCGGTCCGCAGTATTTTTTCACCGCTGAACCGTTCTGTCGCAACGCCTGATTTCATGCAAGGCATGCTGGAAATCACGCCCATGCTCAGCCTGACCTGGAACCGCCTGATCATCATCGGGTTCAGCCTTCTGATTTTTACCATCCTCCTGCTTGTGCTGAAAAAAACTGCGCTGGGTTTGCAGGTCCGGGCCGTTTCGCAAAACCGCGCCATGGCACGGGCAGTGGGCGTTCGCTCTGAACGGGTCGACGCCATGACCTTCGGCTTAGGCGCCGGTATCGCAGGTATTGCCGGCGTCGCGCTGTCTCAGCTCACCAACGTGGGACCGAACATGGGCCAGAGCTACATCATTGATTCCTTCATGGTGGTGGTCTTTGGCGGCGTGGGGAACCTTTGGGGCACCCTGGTGGCCGGGCTGAGCCTTGGGATCTTCAACAAAGTCCTTGAGCCCTGGGCCGGTGCCGTACTGGCCAAAATCCTGGTGCTGATTTTCATCATTCTCTTCATCCAGAAACGTCCGCGCGGCCTCTTTCCGCAACGGGGACGCGCTGTCGAGAGTTAACAAAAGGATTCATAATGCTGACTTCAATTCTCCGGCAGGATCGTGGCGGGCAGGTGCTTCTGAGCATTTTGCTGGCTGCCGCCATGGTCGTGCCTGTCCTCAATCTGCTGGTGCCTCAGGGGCATCCGCTTCATCTGGAAACCTACACGGTTTCCCTGCTCGGGAAATATCTTTGCTATGCGCTGCTCGCGCTGGCGGTCGATCTCATCTGGGGTTATCTGGGGATCCTCAGCCTGGGACACGGTGCTTTCTTTGCACTGGGCGGCTACGCCATGGGCATGTACCTGATGCGTCAGATTGGCGATCGCGGTGTGTATGGCAACCCAGAGTTGCCTGATTTCATGGTCTTTCTCAACTGGCATGAACTGCCCTGGTTCTGGCACGGATTCGATCATTTCGGCTTCACCTGTCTGATGATTGTTCTGGTACCCGGCCTGCTGGCCTATGTTTTCGGCTGGCTGGCGTTTCGCTCGCGGGTCTCAGGGGTTTATCTGTCGATCATGACACAGGCCCTAACGTTTGCTCTGATGCTGGCCTTCTTCCGCAATGAAATGGGCTTTGGCGGCAACAATGGCCTGACGGACTTCAAAGACTTACTCGGCTTTGATTTACAGGCCGACGCAACCCGGATGGCGCTGTTTGTTGCGTCCGTGCTCACATTGAGCCTGAGTTATCTGCTCTGTCGCGCTATCATCACCAGCCGACTTGGCAGCCTGATCATCGCCGTGCGGGACGCTGAATCCCGGGCCCGTTTTCTGGGCTACCCGGTCGAACATGCCAAACTGGCGGTGTTTGTGATCTCGGCCGCGCTGGCCGGCATTGCCGGAGCACTGTATGTCCCGCAGGCGGGCATTATCAATCCGGGCGAATTTGCACCGCTGAATTCAATCGAAATCATCGTCTGGGTTGCCGTGGGCGGACGCGCCACACTGTATGGTACCGTTGCGGGGGCACTGCTGATCAACTATGCCAAAAGCTGGTTCACGGTCGAGTTCCCTGAGGTCTGGCTGTTTGCCCTTGGCAGCCTGTTTGTACTCGCCACCATTTTCCTGCCCAAAGGGCTGGCCGGTCTGCTGCAACGCCGGGAGGTTTCTGCATGACAATGTCCACCATCCCTGCCACCGAGACCTCCCGTCTGGACAGGCTGCTGGCACACAATCCGCTTCAGCCTTTCCTCCGTCGGGATGAAGTGTTCGGCTTTCTGAAGCCGCAACAGCATCCGGCCATTCAGACCCGCCACAATATGCTGTTGTACGTCGAAGGCGTCTCAGTCACCTTTGACGGTTTCAAAGCAATTGACGATCTCAACCTGTACATCAAAGAAGGTGAACTGCGCTGCATCATCGGCCCAAACGGGGCCGGTAAAACCACCATGATGGACATCATCACAGGGAAAACCCGCCCTGACACCGGACAAGTCTGGCTGGGTTCCAATCTCAACCTGCTCAACATGGATGAAGCGGCCATCGCTTCGGCTGGTGTCGGACGCAAATTTCAGAAACCGACAGTCTTCGAGTGCCTGTCTGTCCGGACCAATCTGGAACTGGCGATGGCTGGCCCCCGAAGCGTCTGGCAAACCTTCAGAGCGCGTCTGTCCGGTGAGCAGAGTGACCGGATTGAACAGGTGATGGCACTGACAGGTCTGGCGGATCACCACCAGCAAATCTCCGGCAACCTTTCTCACGGTCAGAAGCAATGGCTGGAAATTGGCATGCTGCTGATGCAGCAACCCAGACTGCTGCTGATTGATGAACCCGTGGCGGGCATGACGCATCAGGAAATGGACCGCACGGCAGAACTACTGACAGCGCTGGCAGGTCAGCACGCTGTGATCGTCGTAGAACATGACATGGACTTCGTTCGTTCCATCGCCAGCACAGTCACCGTTCTGCATCAGGGGCATGTCCTGGCAGAGGGCAACATGACCGAGATTCAGAACAACAACAAGGTCCGTGAAGTGTATTTGGGCCAGTGACCGGACGAATCAAAAGGAATCATGATGTTAGAGATACACCGCTTAAATCAATTTTATGGCGAAAGTCATACCCTGTGGGATCTGAATCTGTCTGTTCCTGAAGGTCAGTGCACGGTCCTGATGGGTCGCAATGGCGTGGGAAAGACCACCCTGCTGCAATGCATTATGGGGCTGAACAAAATCCAGAGCGGACAGATCACCTTCCACGGAAAAGCACTGCTGCCCCTGCCTGTTGAGGCTCGTCCCAGGCTGGGTATCGGCTATGTCCCGCAGGGACGACAAATCTTTCCCCTGCTGACAGTGGAAGAAAACCTGCAAATCGGCCTGCCTGTCCGGCCCCGCGGCGACCGGAAGATTCCGGACTTTCTTAACGATCTGTTCCCGGTCCTGAAAGAGATGCGGCATCGCCGGGGCGGTGACCTGTCCGGCGGCCAACAGCAACAGCTGGCGATCGCCCGTGCGCTGGTGCTCGATCCGAAACTCCTGCTGCTGGATGAACCCACAGAAGGCATCCAGCCCAATATTGTTCAGGAGATAGGCGACATTATTCGCAAGCTGAACCACGAGTTGGGTCTGACTGTGCTATTAGTTGAACAGAAACTCCCCTTTGCGCGCAAAACCGCAGACCGCTTCTGCCTGCTCGATCGCGGACGAAACGTCGCCAGCGGCGCGATGGACAGCCTGAGTGACACACAGATCAAGGAGTACCTCACCGTATGACCGCCAGCACTCACCTATCGGAGGCCAATCTGACGAGGACAGCAATATTGTCAGAAAACCAATCGGGCTGGCAGGCAGAGATCCGCCTCGGCTTTGCGGATCGGGGCGATAAGACCGTCCTCAGGGAACGCAGTCAGAAAGGGCCGCTTGCGGTGCAGCGCCCCCTCTATCCCGAAGGCCCGGTTTGCCATACCTATCTGCTTCACCCGCCGGGCGGCGTCGTGGGCGGTGATCAGCTCACCATCCAGGCTCAGGTCAGCGAACGGGCGCACGCGCTGGTGACCACCCCCGGTGCAACCAAATTTTACCGCTCAGCCGGACAGTATGCCCGCCAGCATCAGGTACTCCGTGTCGCGCCGGACGCCGTGCTGGAATGGCTGCCGCAGGAAAACATTCATTTTCCCGGAGCACAGGTCAGATTCAGCACCGATATTCACATTGCACCGGGCGGACGCTTTATCGGCTGGGAGATGCACTGTTTTGGGCGGCCTGCACTGAATGAGTGCTTCAATGTGGGGCATGTCTTTGGAAATTGCCGGGTTTTTCTTGGTGAAACCTTAATGCTTGCAGAAGGAATTAACCTCGAGACGCAAAGCGCCGATCCTGCCAGAGCCGCCAGTCTGCGGGATTTCGCCATGAATGCCACCTTGCTGATAGCCGGAGATACCGAAGGTTTGCTCACCGTGGTACAGGATTTGCTAAATCAACAGAAACTGGCCGGGAATCAAAGCAATACCATCGCAGGCGTGACGGAAATCGACGGCCTGATCGCCGTCCGTGCACTGGCGCAGGGCACAGAGCCGCTGTTCCAACTGTTCACCCGGATCTGGCAGCACACCCGTGCGCACTGGTATGGCACCTGGCCGCTGCCGCCCCGAATCTGGGCCACTTAATGGAATCAAGGACATCGAATGGAACTGACACCCAGAGAAAAAGATAAGTTACTGATATTCACTGCGGGACTGCTGGCAGAACGCCGTAAAGCCAAAGGGCTGAAGCTGAATTACCCTGAAGCAGTTGCACTCATCAGTGCCGCCATCCTGGAAGGCGCCCGTGAAGGCCAAACCGTGGCCGAACTGATGGATTACGGACGCACCATTCTGACCCAGGACGATGTCATGGACGGTGTCGCCGCCATGATCCACGACGTGCAGGTCGAAGCCACGTTTCCGGACGGCACCAAGCTGGTCACCGTTCACGAGCCGATTGTTTAAGCCACATTTTCTCAGGACTATTTTCAGGACAGGCACCATCATGACGAAGGACAGACACCCAACGACAACACCTCTGATCCCCGGTGAACTCCGGACTGCAGCAGGTGAAATCACCCTCAATGCCGGGCGGGAAACCTGCACCATCAGCGTCGCCAATCTCGGCGATCGTCCGGTACAAATCGGCTCGCACTACCATTTTTACGAAGCAAATGAATCCCTGCAGTTTGATCGGGAAACAGCCCAGGGATTTCGTCTCAATATCGCCGCCGGAACAGCTGTACGCTTTGAACCGGGTCAGCGCCGCACTGTAGAGCTGGTTGCTTTTGCCGGTGATCGCAAAGTGTTTGGTTTTCAGGGCAAAGTCATGGGTGAGCTGGATACTGCCACGTCCGTTGAAGTGTTCAATAAACCGCAGGGAGAGAACTGAATATGGCAAGGATGTCCCGACAAGCTTACGGGGAGATGTTCGGCCCGACAACAGGTGACAAACTGCGGCTCGCAGATACTGAACTGTGGCTGGAAGTCGAAAAAGACTTCACCGTTTACGGTGATGAAGTGAAATTTGGCGGGGGTAAGGTGATCCGTGACGGCATGGGCCAGAGCCAGCGCCCGTCCTCGCAGACTCCGGATCTGGTGATCACCAATGCCGTGATTCTCGACTACTGGGGAATCGTCAAAGCCGATATCGCCGTCAAACATGGCCGGATTCAGGCCATCGGCAAAGCCGGAAACCCGGATATTCAGCCCAATGTCGATATCATCATCGGCCCCGGCACAGAAATCATTGCCGGTGAAGGCCAGATCCTGACGGCCGGGGGCATAGATGCGCATATTCACTTCATCTGCCCCCAGCAAATTGAAGAAGCGCTGATGTCCGGCATCACGACCATGATTGGCGGCGGAACCGGCCCTGCAACCGGCACCAATGCGACCACCTGTACCCCGGGTCCGTGGAACATCCACCGGATGCTGGAATCTCTGGACAGCTTTCCCATGAATTTTGGCCTGCTGGGCAAAGGAAACGGCAGTCTGCCGGAAGCACTACACGAACAGGTCGCCGCAGGCGCAATCGGTCTCAAACTGCACGAAGACTGGGGCACCACACCTGCATCCATCGACTGCTGTCTGAACGTGGCTGAACAAACCGATGTCCAGGTCGCGATTCATACCGATACCCTGAATGAGTCCGGCTTTGTGGAATCCACGCTGGCTGCAATCGGCGATCGTGTCATTCACACCTACCACACCGAAGGGGCCGGCGGTGGTCATGCGCCCGATATCATCCGTGCGGCCGGGATTGCCAACGTGCTGCCTTCCTCAACGAATCCGACCCGGCCTTACACCATCAACACCGTAGATGAGCACCTCGACATGCTGATGGTGTGTCATCATCTCAATCCGTCGATTGCGGAAGATGTCGCCTTTGCGGAGTCCCGTATCCGCCGGGAAACCATTGCAGCCGAAGATATCCTGCATGATCTGGGCGCCTTTTCGATGATTTCTTCCGACTCTCAAGCCATGGGGCGTGTGGGCGAAGTGATCACCCGCACCTGGCAGACCGCCCATAAGATGAAAGTCCAGCGCGGCAGCCTGCAAGAAGATCCCGCGCAGCATGATAACTTTCGCCTGAAACGCTACATTGCCAAATACACCATCAACCCAGCCATTACGCATGGCATCAGCCATGAAGTCGGCTCGGTGGAAGTCGGCAAGCTAGCGGATCTCGTGCTCTGGAAACCGGCATTCTTCGGCATCAAGCCAAGCGCCATTCTCAAAGGCGGAATGATTGCCGCCGCACCAATGGGCGATCCCAACGCCTCCATCCCGACACCACAGCCCGTGCATTACCGCCCGATGTTCGGCAGCTTCGGCAAAGCCAGCCAGCAGACGTCCATGCTGTTCCTGTCTCAGCAAGCCTATAAAGAAGGCGTCGCACATTCACTGGGGCTGCAAAGCAAGATTGGCGTGGTCAAAGGCTGCCGCACCCTCCGTAAAGCAGACATGAAACTCAACGACTGGCTGCCGAAAATTGAGGTCGATTCCCAGACGTATCAGGTCCGCGCTGATGGCGAATTACTGGTGTGTGAACCCGCCACCGAATTACCGATGGCACAACGCTATTTCTTATTCTGACTCCTCTTCCTCTGATAAACATTGCAGGATGCAACCATGATTGAATTAACCCGCTTCATCCCGGCTGCTGAACGGCCGGACAGCCACTTTGATGTGACGCTGAGTCTGCCGATAGATGCCCGGATTAAAAGCCGTCTGAAAGTCACGCTGGATGATGGCCGAGACGCCGGACTCTTCCTGCCCCGCGGCTACATTCTCCGGGACGGTGATTTGCTTACCAATGACAACGGGATTGCGGTGACTGTCCTCGCAGCGCCGGAGTCGGTCTCGACCGTGTACTGCGCCGACCCTCACCTGCTGGCACGCCTGTGTTACCACTTGGGCAACCGGCATGTTCCGCTGCAAATCCAGCCGGGCTGGCTGCGGTATCAGCATGATCATGTGCTGGATGACATGGTTCATGGCCTTGGCGGCACCGTCACGGTAGAACAGGCACCGTTTGAGCCGGAATCCGGTGCTTATGGCGGCCAGCACGGTGGCCACAGCCATCATCACCACCCTGAACACGAACACTAAATTGCGCAGCCCGCAGCACCTTGTTCAACACCACCCAAATCAGAAAAGGAACTTCACATGAGCCAGCTTTCAAATCAGCACCGTCTTGTCATTTTTACTCTTGGCGCCTTAGTGGCAGCCCCCGCTTTCGCCCATGTCGGCCACGGTCAGGAAACCGGTGCCATCGTTGATTCTTTCATGGCGGGCGTGACACATCCCCTCACCGGGTTGGATCATCTCGCCATGCTGCTCGGGATCGGTTTCATTTCGGCTCAAACGCCGGGACTGAAGAAACAGCTTTCCCTGATCGTCAGCGCGCTGCTGAGTATTCTTCTTGGCCTGTCATTCGGCGCCCTGACCGGGGCTTTTACCGGGATGGAGAGCCTGATTCTGGGGTCAGTGTTTGTGGCCGCCGCCGCACTGGGATTCAAAGCTTCCGGACGCAGCCATCTGGCAACCGTCGGTGCAATCCTCTCGGTGGTGATGTTACTGGCGCACGGCTGGGCGCATGGGGTTGAAGCACCGGCATCCGCGTTATTGGCTTTCGCACCGGGAATGCTGGTCAGCGCCACCGGTCTGCTCATCACCGGCCACCTGATCGGTCGTGCAGTCCCGGCACGCTGGCTGAGCCCGGTCCTGGCATTCAGTGGCGTGATGCTGGCACTGGCTTCGTGAAGATGCACGATCCAACGGCCGAGTTCCGGCTTTTTCAGCTCATCAGCCCTTCCCTGCCGATTGGCGCTTTTACTTATTCGCAAGGGCTGGAGTGGGCAGTTGAACGCGGCTGGGTCTCTGACAAAACCTCGCTGGGGGACTGGCTGAAAGACATGCTCAATCAAAGTCTGGTGACACTCGAACTCCCCGTGCTCAGGCGACTTTATCGGGCCTGGAAATCGGAGGACCTGCCGGAAGTCGCCCGCTGGAATCAATGGTTGTATGCCAGCCGGGAAACCAGAGAACTGAGACTGGAAGAAAAACAGCGAGGAAAGGCAACGGCCACCCTGCTGCAACAACTGGACATTCCGTTGCCAACGCATGCGGGACTGGTGGAAGACAATCAGCTTTCCGGCTTTGCACTGGCAGCCACACACTGGGGCATTGAGATAGACGCCCTCTGCCGGGGATATCTGTGGAGCTGGCTGGAAAATACCACCATGGCAGGCGTCAAACTGATTCCGCTCGGCCAGACTGCCGGTCAGCAACTGTTGCTCGATCTCGCGACGGTGCTGACCGATGCTGTTGCCCGATCCGCCCTGATTCCAGATGACGCCGTCTGCAGCTTTGCACCAGCGCAGGCGATTGCTTCCAGTCAGCATGAAACCCAATACACACGCTTATTCCGTTCCTGAGGAGACAAGAACATGGATTACAAACAACCTTTGCGCATTGGTATCGGCGGCCCGGTCGGTTCAGGTAAAACCGCACTGCTGGAGGTCCTGTGTAAGGCGATTCGAGATACCTATAACATTGCGGTCGTCACCAATGACATTTACACCCAGGAAGATGCAAAAATCCTGACCCGGGCCGAAGCGCTGGATGCCGACCGTATTCTAGGCGTTGAGACCGGCGGCTGCCCCCATACAGCCATTCGTGAAGATGCCTCGATGAATCTGGCCGCGGTAGAAGAACTGGCCAAAAGACACAAAAATCTGGACGTGGTTTTTGTCGAAAGCGGCGGTGACAACCTGAGTGCCACCTTCAGCCCGGAGCTGGCCGATCTGACTATCTACGTCATTGATGTGGCCGAGGGTGAAAAAATTCCCAGAAAGGGCGGCCCGGGGATCACCCGTTCAGATCTGCTGGTGATCAACAAAATTGACCTTGCCCCTTATGTCGGCGCATCGCTTGAAGTCATGGAAGCAGACACACAGCGGATGCGTCCGAATAAGCCCTATGTATTTACCAATCTGAAAGAAAAACAGGGGCTGGAAACGATTATTGAATTTATTGAAACCGCAGGCATGTTGAAGCAGGCAAATGAACCTGATGCCCGGGTTTCCTGAGGAAAGTTCGGGGACAGGCCGTTTGCAATGCGGTCTGTCCCCTTTGATTGACTATCGTTTTCTCACTTAAGCCGTCTGCCCCTTCTGACGGATAAACGGCACCAGTGAAGTAAACAACATCCCGACAAGCACCGTCACCATGCCCAGCACCTGCACGGGGGCCGGGAACTGTCCCAGTGCCATGCCAATCAGCAAAGTACAAACAGGAACCAGGTTAAACGCCAGTGTGGTTTTCTCCGGCCCCAGACACAGATTCCCGTGAAGCCAGCTGTAGTAAGCCATCACCGTCCCTGCCACCGCCATATACACCAGCAACAAGCCGGACTGAATATTTAACTGCATCACCTGTGACACCACATCTTCTCTGAGCCAGGCAAATACGCCTATCATCAGCGCGCCTGAGGTGATCGTCCATCGTGTCAGTTGCCCCGCCGGAACTTCCGGCAGCCATCGCTTCACCAGTACGGTAAATAAACAGCCCGACAGACATGAGATGGCAATGAAACTATCCCCTGCGGATAACACGACACCCAGAACCTGCCCCTTAGTCACAACCAGATACACACCGATAAAGCCAATGAGTAATCCAAACCACTGCCAGTTTCGGATACGACTGCCAAAAACCAACCGAGACAGAATTAATCCGACAGCCGGGGTTGCCCCCATAATCAGTGCGCCATTCAACGCACTCGTCATCGTCAGGCCAATAAACATGGCTGAATTAAAAATGAAAACGCCAATCCCTCCCAGAATAATGAGTTTGAGCTGCTGACTGAACGTCAGAACCGACTCCGGCTTTTTCCGGAAGGCACGCAACAATAAAAGAATGACCGCGGCCAGCAGAAAACGAAAAGCTGCGGCACTGAGCGGCGTCGGGGAATGATTCAGCCCGGTGATCGCATGAAAATTACTGCCCCACAGAAAGACAGCTGAAAACACCATCAGCCAGGCAAAAGTTTGAGATTGCATCTGTATTTATCCACATCAGTTCAGGGTTGGCGTAGATTATCGATTTCACATATGGTAGTTAATGGTGATTATTCGGAAGTTTAATCCCATATATGAGAAGTAATTATTCCCTGGATGACATGCGGCTGTTCGTCAAAGCCGCTGCCTGTCAGAGCCTGACTCAGGCGGCCGAGATCACAGGCATTCCGCTGGCAACACTCAGCCGCAGGATCAAAAACCTTGAAACTCAGCTCCAGTGCCGCTTGCTGAACCGCAGCGCGCACTATTTCTCGCTGACCAAAGAAGGCAAAACTTATTTTTCGCTCTGTCAGCCCCTGATCCATGAACTGGAACAGGCACAGGTTCAGACAGACCATCAGAAACAAAGGTTAACCGGTAAAATTCGCATCACAGCGCCAGTCAACATGACACAGGAATGGCTCAAACGCTGTTTTTACGACTTTATGAAGCGTTACCCTGAAGTCCAGCTGGAACTGGTCCTCAGCAATGAGCTCGAAAATCTGGTGATGAAAGAATTTGATGTAGCCTTCAGAGCTGGTGAACTGGCAGATAGTGAATGGATTGCGAAGAAGCTGTGGCAAACCCCTTTTGTGCTTTGTGCGTCGCAAATGTATTTAAGTCAGCACGATCCCATTCTGCATCCTCGGCAATTAAGCAGCCACAGGCTGATCGCGGCCGGTCATACTCCCTCGTGGTTGATGACGAACGGCAAAAGCGGTGAACGCTTCAACCTGCCGCTTGAAGAAACAGCCCTGACCGTGAACGACATCCATGTTGCCCGCGACGCAGCAGCAGAAGGTCTGGGCATCACCTGGATGCCCGCTTACTACTTCGAAACCGATGCGTTAACCCGGGCAGGTCTGACCCGCCTGTTACCGGACTGGGCTGGTGAAGCAAAGTCGATTTGGATGATGTACCGGGACCGGACCATGCTGTCGGCAAGAATGAAGGCGTTCATTGAACATGTGCAGTATCTGGAGGTGCCGCCCGCTTTCAGAACAAGCCGTTGAAATGATGTTTCAGGCAAGCCGCCCCTGGCTCATCGTTCAGGAATCAGGGGCGATTTTTCACGTAGGAGAGGCCGAGACTACTCTTTCTCTTCTTCGTCACTGAACTCTTCACTGGCTTTCTGCCAGGCTTCACTCAGGCTGTCGTAAGCGCCTGAAAAACCTTCTTTGACATGTTCCCATGCCCCGGCAGAACTGCTTTTCATGCTGCCATACCATTCGGCAAGCTTCACACGCTGTTCCTGCATCAGTTTCAGGCTGTTGCGCGCTTTTTCCCGGGCCGCCTGATCCATATTGTCCCAGTCTTTATCAATTTTGGCCTGAAGCTCCTCAATATGCGCGTCCAGCGTGTCCAGACCGTCTTTGGTCGCCTTCATGGCTTCATCTTTCTGCTCAATCGAATAGTCTTTCAGCGACGTCAGCAATTGCTGGGTTTCCTGGCTGATTTCTTCGGCAGACGTGGTTGTTTTTTCTTTCTCTTGCTCAGCGGCACTCACTGAGACCGGAGCCAATCCCAGGAACAAGAAGAATGCAGCGACAGAAGCGTAACGTTGAATCATACGGGCTTTCATATTTCCTCCAAGCCTTATGTCATCAGTAAAAGTCTGATCGAATGAACCAGGTCGATCAATCAAACTCTGTTCAGATTGTGTCAATCATGTGTTTTCTGGCGAATCGCAATGATTGTTCCATACTTTATAGCATTGGTTTCAACAATGAAAAACAATCAGTTATGGAAGAGAATAATACAACATTACTGAACCTTCGTCCGATAGAGCTCACCGACTACAAAGAGCTGGCGACACTCATGGATCTGGTCTTTCCGGATGTCGGGGGTGCCTGGCCCAAGTCCACCATTCAGCAACTCATCAAACAGTTTCCTGACGGGCAAATCTGTATTGAAGACAAAGGCAGGCTGATTGCCGCCGCCCTGACAATCAAAGTCAGTTATAACCGCTATTCACTCAATCATACGTACCTCGATATTGTGGATGCCAACGATGTGGCCTGCCACAACCCCAATGGTGATGCTTTATACGGACTGGATGTGTTTGTGCACCCGGATTACCGGGGACTGAGATTAGGACGTCGTTTATATGAAGCCCGGAAAGAACTGTGCAGGGCCAATAACCTGAAAGCAATTCTGGCGGGCGGCCGCATTCCCGGATACCACAAATATTCAGATGATATGCCCGTTTCTGAATATATTGAGAAAGTAAAACGGCGGGAAATTCACGATCCCATCCTCTCTTTTCAGCTGGCGAATGATTTTGATGTCAAACGTCTGATGAACCGTTATCTTCCGGAAGATGCCAAGTCCAGAGGCTATGCAACGTTGCTGGAGTGGGACAATATCTTCTACGAAGAAGATATCTCCGTGCATCAGACGGAAAAAACACTGATCCGCCTGGGGATTGTGCAGTGGCACATGCGTCGGGTCGTTTCGGTCGACGACCTGATGAATCAGGCTGAATTTTTTGTGTCTTCGCTGTCGAAATACCAATCGGATTTCGCCCTGTTCCCGGAGTTTTTTAATGCACCGCTCATGGGACTGGCTAGAGACAAAGATTCTGTCGAGGCCATTCGTTTCCTCAGTCAGTTTTCGGATGAAATTCGACACCGGTTTTCACAACTGGCTGTCACCTATAACATCAACATCATTGCAGGCAGTATGCCCTGTCTGAAAAACGACAAGCTCTACAACATCTCCTATCTGCTGCACCGGGACGGAGATATTGATGAGCAGTATAAAATCCATATTACTCCGCATGAAGTCAGAGACTGGGTGATTGACGGGGGCGATAAAGTCAAAGTCTTTGAAACTGATGCCGGACGGATCGGAATCCTGATTTGCTACGACGTAGAGTTCCCTGAACTGGGCCGGCTTCTGGCGGATCAGGGTGTACAGATTCTGTTCGTTCCCTTTTGGACGGATACCAAAAACGGTTATCTGCGCGTGCGAATCTGCGGTCAGGCCAGAGCGATCGAAAACGAGTGTTACGTGGCGCTGGGCGGTAGTGTGGGTAACCTGCCCCGGGTCGACAATGTCGACATCCAGTATGCACAGTCAGCAGTATTTTCCCCTTCTGACGTCTATTTCCCCCACGATGCCATCATCACGGAAGCCGATGCGAACACTGAGATGATTATCTTCGCAGATGTTGATCTGTCCAAGCTAAAACTATTGCATAACGAAGGCTCTGTCACTAACCTAAAGCACCGTCGGCTTGATCTGTACAAAATGAAAAAGCCCAAAAAACGAAAAAAAATAAGTAACAATCACTGAGACTTATCACAGGAAGTGACGATGCAACGTACATTTTGTCAGGCAGCGCTCATGCTGGGAGCGCTGGCTGCATTTTCGGCTTCAGCAAAGCAAGCAGTCCAGCCTGGATTCTCAGGCAATGTCAGTCTCCACCTCACCTGGATGCAAAATGACTCTAACCTGAGCACAGAACAGCCCTCCGTGCTGAACTCACTGAATGATTCGGGTACGCAAGAAGAAAAGACACTCCCTTTGCCCATGTGGGATCTGCAATTGGGCTTGTCTCCTGCCACCGCCCTCTACTTCAAGACCGCGCTGGGCGGTATGGCCAGCAGTTTCTACCTGCAGGCTGGCGTCAATTATTACCTGAATGATGGTTCCAGCATCGGACTGGGTGTCATTCCGGGTTTTCTGGAGAACGAAGTCTGGGAAGATCCATTCCTGACCGCTTCTCCCCGAACTGAAACCGACCGGACGATTCGGGGAGGCGTGTTCGAGTACAACCATATCGGCGGCAGCAATGTGTCGTTTGAGTTTGCAGGCGGAAAACGCCGGGTCGAGAACGAGCAAAGCGGATCGGCGTATGATGCTGCCACGCAGGAAGCATTAAAGCGCGAGGGAGATCTGTATTACACCGCACTCAGTCAGAGCATTGATTTCAACCGCGGGTTCGGCATTGACTGGAAATTGCATTACATCAAAGACAAAGCTGAAGGCCAAGCTGTCGCGAACAATCGCTATGGTGTTGAACTGTCTGCCAAACATCGTTTTCAACGTTTTATCTTTATGCTGGGTGCCAGTACCGCCAAAGTGGATTATGAAGACACGCATCCGATCTTTGCCAAAACCCGGGAAGATAATCGCTATGGTCTGTCAGCAGCCATGATCTATCTGGCTCCCTTCCAGTGGCGGAATGCCAGTATCATCGCCAGGGCCGGGGTTGATGAACAGTCTTCAAATATCGACTTTTACGACGAAACCCAAACCCTCTACACCCTCGGAATGGCTTACCGATTCTGAAACGATTGGGGGGATATCCCCCCTGCATCCCGCTTGCATCAGACTATTGAGAAAACCATCCTGCTATGGTTGCTTTCGTTTTTACCCAACGCAGCTTATCGCTGATGTCATTGAGTGTGGTCAGTTCATTTTGATAGGCCAAAGCAACCGGCCGGCGCTGACCATTCACTTCCAACACCAGCGAGGGAAAACCTGAGACACCCAGTGCTGCGGTCAGCGCGAGCTGCTGTTCCAGTAATGCCTGGACAACTTCACTGGTCAGGTCCTGAGCAAACTTGGCGGTATTTAATCCCAGTTCTTCCGCAAGCTGCTCATGCGTGTCCACATCGGAAGGATTCATAGCCCGGAGATAATAGGCTTTTTGAATCGCCTCAGTCATGGCTTCCCCCTGCCCTTGCAGCTCAGCCGCGATCACCGCCCGGCAAGCCGGATAGGTCGAACGCCGGGGCCGACAATGCGTCCAGAAGTCATGGTTAAATGGAGTACCCAGTTGCCCTTCGATCCGGCGCCAGGTGTGTTGCAGCATCTGCTGCATCTCTTCCGGCATGGGCTGATCACTGTCTGGTGCCAGTCCGCCCAATACAAACCTCACCTCAATATGCTGTGGTAATTGCGCCCTCAGTCGCTGGAGGGCAGGCCGATAACCCCAGCACCAGCTGCACATGGGATCGTGCACGTAGTAGAGAATTGCATCCACAGAATATCTCCTGGTTTTCGTGATGAATATTTATAAACGATCATTCTAAATATTCTGTATTGGAAAACCAGCACCGAATCCGGTTTCCTTCTCCAGCTCCGTTTTATCGCTGCAACTGACGTAATTTTACGGACTGATGTGCATATAAGGTTGCCGCTTCCTGCTCAGACACCGGCAGCTTAAACTGAGTCGTCAGTAAATGGTGCAGCATGGTGCCGTCACTGATACTAACTTCTTTGTCATCGCGGGTTACATCATCGTATTCAAAAAAGGTCAGGTTACGAATCAGGTAGCGGCGTCCTTCCAGAATGCGTGACACCACCAGATGATTCACAAATGCGGCATCCGGGGCCTGGTGACTGTAAAAATGACTGATATTACAGTCTGATTCCAGGTATTCAGCAAAGTCAAAGCGATACAGAATCTGAGTTTCCTCACCGCTTTTGGCAAGGACCATCAGGCCACCCCGGCCATCCCGTTCCAGATAGTAGTCATAGCGCACACCCGGCTGAGCCTCGTATTCATCCAGCGAAATGATCCGGCGCGGCGTCATCACCCCAAACCCGCCATCAATCAGATACTGACCGTCGTTCAGCGTCAGCAAAGTCAGACGGTGTGAACGGCCATTCTCAGGATTTCCATTCAGCATCACCCGGCCAATCAGCGGCCGGACATCAAACCCCAGCTGTTTCAGGGTCAGGTAAATCAGTTTGTTGTGCTCGAAGCAATAACCGCCACGGCGTTCTGTCACAAGTCGTTCAAATAACGCTTCAGGTTCCAGGCTGAGCTCCCGGCCCAGAATGACATTGGTGCTGGAGAACGGATACCGTGCCAGATGAGCTGACTGCAACGACTGTACCCACGCCAGGGTATGTTGCGGTGAGGGCAGATCCAGGGTCTTCAGGTACTGATGAACTAATTTTTCCATTGCTTTGCTCCATAATCCGAAGTTCATGGCGCCACGATAAAACCTCAACTTAGCTTGAGGTCAATCGTTTATTTAATTATTTATCAAAATGTTCGAAAGCGGAGACAAAGCCCCGCCCTCTGAATGACTCCGCTTTACAAAAACATACCGCCGGATGCTTCAATACGTTGCGCTGTGACCCAGCCATTTTCCTCTGCAACCAGCGTAGCAATCATCCCGCCAATATCATCTGGCAGTCCCACTCTGCCCAGAGCCGTCTGTGCCGCCAGATAATCATTGACCTCACTAACATCACGAACCGTTCCCCCGCCAAAATCAGTCTCAATGGCTCCCGGAGCAACAACATTCACGCGAATCCCCCGGGAACCCAGTTCTTTGGCCAGATAGCGGGTATAGACTTCAATTGCACCTTTCATCGCTGAATAGGCACCGTAGCCCGGAATACAAAACCGCGTCAGACCGGTTGAAATATTCACGACCCGGCTGCCGTCTTTGAGCAGAGGCACGAGAGCCTGCGTCAGAAAAAAGACCCCTTTCAGATGAATATTGAATAACTGATCAAACTGAGCTTCGGTCGTTTCCATCAATGAAGCATGAATGCCAATTCCGGCATTATTCACCAGAATATCGAAGCTATCACGCTGCCAGTGCTGATTCAGGGTTCCTTTCACCTGCTCAGCAAAGTCAGGGAAATCCAGACTGCGTTCCACATCCAGCTGCAGTGCGACGGCATTACGACCCAGTGCCTGGATTTCGCTGACGACAGATGCAGCCTCACTCTCCTTGTTCCGGTAAGTCAGAATGATATCGATCCCCTTTCGCGCCATCGCTAACGCCGTATTTTTTCCCAGCCCCCGACTGCCGCCTGTGATGATTGCGATACGTTGTGCCATCTTTCCATCCTCTTTCAGTTGCTCTGAACTCAGTATTTGAATGTCTGAACTCAGTCTATTAGTCATTCAGAAAGAGATAAATATGATAAAAATGATTACACTGTTTATCAAATACGAACAATAGGGATACACCATGGACCGACTCAGTGCCATGCGTGCCTTCATCCGCGTCGCTGAACTTGCCAGCTTCACCCGTGCGGCAGATGAACTGCATTTACCCAAAGCCAGTGTTTCCAACTATATCCGGCTGCTTGAAACGCAGTCTGGAACACGACTGCTTCATCGTACAACGCGCAAAGTCACTCTGACTCAGGACGGAAAGGTCTACTACGAACGGTGTCTCGACCTGTTGTCAGAGTTTGATGAACTGGACAGCCTGTTCCGTCAGACCGGGGAACAGCTTTCTGGCCGTATTCGGGTGGATATGCCGACGGGCACCGCCAAAAACGTGGTGATCCCGCATTTGCCAGATTTCCTGGCAAGTCATCCGGGCATCTCGCTGGAACTGAGCAGCACCGATCGCCGGGTTGATGTCATCAGAGAAGGCTTTGACTGCGTGTTACGTGCGGGAAAGCTCGAAGACTCTTCGCTCATCGCCCGAAAGCTGGGGGAAATGACCCTCATCACCTGCGCCAGCCCGGCTTATCTGAAAAAACATGGGATTCCCCGACAGGTCGGGGATCTCAGCCACCACCAGCTGATCCACTACCATCAGGTTATCGGCAGTGAGACGGACTGCTGGGAATATGAGGAAAACGGAATCACCCGGGAAGTCAGTATGAAAGGGGCTTTAACCGTGAACAATGCAGAGTCGTATACTGCCGCTTGTCTTGCCGGCATCGGTCTGATCCAGGTTCCCGCTATGGGCGTACGGCATCTGACAGAACAGGGCAGACTGGTTCAGGTACTTTCCCAGCACAGCTCTGCGCCGTTACCAGTCTATTTGCTTTACCCGCACCGCCGCCACATGGCGAAAAGGGTCCAGATTTTCATGGACTGGCTCAGTCAGTTGCTGACGAAGTATCTGGACTGACAGCCAGCTCAGAATCCGGATCAATCGTCGACTGCTGAATGACATCCCGTTTATTGCCATCAACATAGGCACCAAACTGTTTCAGCAAATAGTTCAGCTTGGGACTGATACGTGCCTGACAAAATGGCCGCTGCGGATTGCGGTAAAAGTAATCCTGCAGTGCCTGCCGCGAAGGTTCAAATGTGTCGATACGTAAAGCCTCCGTCAGAACATGCTGGTCAAATTCAGACTGAAGTGCTTTCAGGCAAATCTGCGAGGCGCGCTGCTGCTCAGGGCTGAACGCATAAATTGCGGAACGGTACCGGTGACGTAGCGCATGATCCGAGGTACAGCTATGGGTATGCAGATGAATTTGGATCAGGGTATACAGGTCGATACTTGCAGGCTCAAAACGGACCAGGATACCTTCTGACATCCCTTCCAGCCCCTGCGCAGACAACCAGCCCTGCTCCACCTCACGAACGCCCTTCAATGACCGGAAAATTGCCTCCGTGCACCAATGGCAACTTCCGCCTAAGCCGACTGATTCCATCCGACATCTCCTCCGCTGTTTAATCAGTTGGACCCACACGGCGGAAGAAAGGTTTCGTGCCCCGCCGGAAATTCAGCCATTCACCGGGCTGAACCGAGCTAGCCATTTGAAATTTCAGGCAGGCAGAGAACGCAGAACGAACAAAGACAGCAAACGCAGGCGAAAAAAATCCCCGGCCAGACTGACCAGGGATGTTCTTGTTTTCAGACGAAAGACAGTGACAGCGAATTAACGCTGTTCGCGTTGCTGCTTCTTCCGCTCAATCTTTTGCTGGCGGCGTGATTCGATGGTTTTCATCGCATCACCACCTACGTGCTCTTCACCACGCTCCTGAGCCAGCTGAACCTGCTTTTCACGCTCACGGAAACGGGCTTTCTGTTCTTCCGTATGTTTGTCAAAACACTTCGGACAACTCACACCTTGCTCGAAGTGTGCATTTTGCTTGTCCTGCTCAGTGATAGGCAGACGGCAGGCATTACACAGGTCATAAGAGCCTTTTTCAAGCTGGTGGTTCACGGTGACCCGGCCGTCAAAGACGTAGCACTCACCTTCCCACAGGCTTTCTTCAGCCGGCACTTCTTCCAGATACTTCAGAATACCGCCTTCCAGGTGGTAAACCTCTTCGAAGCCTTGCTCTTTCATATAGGCCGTTGATTTTTCACAACGGATCCCCCCAGTACAGAACATGGCAACTTTCTTGTGTTTGGCTGGGTCCATGTTCTCTTTCACGTAATCCGGAAACTCACGGAACGTTTCAGTTTTCGGGTTCACCGCATGCTTGAACGTGCCGACTTCAATCTCATAGTCATTGCGGGTATCGACCACAAATACTTCAGGATCAGCAATCAGGTCGTTCCAGTCTTGGGGTTTTACATAAGTGCCCACCACATGGCGCGGGTCAATCCCTTCAACACCCATGGTGACGATTTCTTTCTTCAGCTTCACTTTTGAACGATTGAATGGCTGATGTTCGTCAAAAGATTCTTTATAGACGATGTCTGCGAGACGGCCATCTGCTTTGAACCAGGCCAGCAGTGCATCAATGGCTTCACGCTTGGCGGCAACCGTACCATTGATCCCTTCTCTTGCCAGCAGCAGGGTTCCGCGGATTTCTTTTTCTTCCATCAGATTCTGCAGCGGCTGGCGCAGGGCTTCAAAATCTTCCAGTGCAACAAACTTGTACATTGCACAAACTACATATTGAGACATCGTTTTTCCTCAGTGCGGGCTGGATCGTAAATCCAGAGCATTGTGATAAGAGCTTAGATCATTGAGCGCGGCATTATAGCGAAGACTTCCGCCGTGAAACACACAGGAAAAACAAGGTTATTTTCAGCCCGGGGGCCGGTCTGTTCCAAATGAAACACAATGCTTGAAATTCCGGGCATTCCCCCCTATGAATAACCAAACCCTGTTATTCGGAGAACACCATGCTCACTTGGGAAAACGTCATTGAACATGCGGCAAAAGGTAATCTGCCCGCTGACCGCCGTGTTGAAAAAAGCGAGGAAGAATGGCGTCAGATGCTCAGCGAAGACGCGTATTATGTCACCCGCCTGAAAGGAACGGAGCGGCCATTTGGCTCAGAAATGTGTGAACTGTTTGAACCGGGTGAGTATGCCTGCGTCTGTTGCGGGAACATGCTGTTCGATGCCGGTGAAAAATTTGACTCTGGCTCAGGCTGGCCTTCCTTTACCCAACCCGTCAAAGCAAATGCCATCAGCTATCATCTGGACACGTCGCATGGGATGCAACGTATTGAGACAACCTGCTCTGTCTGCGATGCTCATCTGGGTCATGTTTTCCCTGACGGACCAGCCCCCAGCGGCTTAAGATATTGTATGAATGCCGTTGCGCTGAAAAAAGTCAGTGAGTAGCCGCTTGCAGTGACTGACCATTAGCGATATAACGCCCATATCAACACAAAAGGGAGACACAGGATGAAGATTGCACAGCTCGGAAATCCAATTTTACGCCAGCAGGCCAAAGCGTTAACTTCGGCTCAGTGGAAAGAATATGCTCCCTTTTTCAGCGAACTGCAGGACCTGATGCTGTCTCATCAGGGCGTGGGGATCGCAGCGCCTCAGGTCAGTGAATCCGTTCGTGCCTTTATTGTGGCTTCCTCGCCCAATGCACGCTATCCGCTCGCCCCCGCGATGGAACCCACCCTCATGCTGAATCCGGAAATTTACTGGATGAGTGAGGACATTGAAAAAGACTGGGAAGGTTGCCTGAGTATTCCGGGCATGCGGGCACTGGTGCCCCGCTCGACCACAATCAAAGTGGGATATGAGCAACTGGACGGCCAGAAAATACAATGTGAATTGACCGGTTTCATTGCCCGGATCTTCCAGCATGAATTTGACCACCTCAATGGCATTGTCTTTCTGGACCGTGCTGACTCTCAGGATTATGCCACGGAATCAGAGTTCAGAAGACAGCTCGGACTCAACTGAAAAAAGCGGCAACAGCCGCTTTTTCTCAATTTCATCTTCTTCTCTTTATCGGTTCAGATGGGCCACGAACCTTCTGAGTTGCGTCTGAAGCAGTTCTGCCTGACGGTTATCTGTCAGTTCACCCTGCCCGTTGAAGGCCTGATTCGCAGCTGGAATCGCCAGCTGATCCGGCATCACCATCACCCCGATATTGCTCAACAGCATGCGCAACATCACCAGCCCCCGGATTCCCCCCAGTGAACCCGGCGACGTACTGAGCAGATAAGCCGTTTTCGAATGATAGGCTGCCAGTGCCGGCACATCCCCATCCGGGCGGGAAAGCCAGTCGATGGTATTTTTCAGTAACGGAGAAAAACTGCCGTTATATTCCGGTGATGCAATACATATTCCGTTGTGTGCCATCAAAATGTCCCGAAGCGCTTTGACTGTCCCAGGAATCCCCTCAGCAGACTCCAGATCGCCGTCATAGAGTGGCATCGGATAATCTGCTAAATCAATCAGCGTCACCTCAGCATCCATTTCAGCGGCCATCCGGTATGCCTGTCTGGCCAGTTGCTGATTCAGTGAGCCCTTTCGGCTGCTACCGGACAGAAACAGAATTTTTGCTTTGCTCATTCAGATCAATTCCTTCTTGATGATTCATTTCATGGTTCATTTTCCGGCCCTTGCCGGACGTTTTTTTCATCAGCAACAGTGCGACCAGAATCAAGCCAATCCCTGCCCATTGCAAAAGCCCTAAACTTTCACCGACCAGACCGATTCCCAGCATGACGGCAGTAACCGGATTCACCAGTGAGAGCATCGACATCACATTCGGACCCAGTATTTTCACGGAGCGGACCCAAGCCCAGTATCCAAATGCGGTATTCAGCAAAACCAGCCATAACAGTCCGGGGAGCGCGTCTACAGACAAAGCCACCGGTGCGCCAGCAACAAACCAGGCGAAAGGAATGAGCATGATGCCTCCCAGCACAAGCTGCCATGCAGCAAAACTCAAGGCGTCATTGACTGGCCATCGCTTCATCCAGATAGCCGACTGAGCCACCAGTGCCGTCCCGGCTAAGGCTGCGAGGGTCCCAATCGGGTCCAGATCAGCAGACGGATTCAGTAACAATCCCACCCCAATCAGACCCACCACTGCCAGCAAAACAGAACGGGGATCAGGTTTTTTTCCCTCCCCAACCCACTGTAACAACATCAGCTGCAGTGGCATTGTGGCGCCCAAAGTACCGGCCACCGAGCCTGGCAGGCGATAGGCTGCAATAAAAAGCAGAACAAAAAAAGCAGCAATATTGCAAAAGCTCAGGAGTGTCATGCGGCCCCAGTTGAGTGGCGGCAGCTTCGGACGAAGCATGAGCAGGACTAAACCTGCAGGCAATGCACGCCAGACAGCCACCCAATAAGGTGACATATCCTGCAGAAACAGACCGACAGCGGCATAGGTACTGCCCCACAGCATTGGAACGGATAGCGCAATCAGATAATTCATTTCCCTTCCCTCAGGTGACTTTCAAGAAAATATCTTTCCTGAAAGGTAATATAGCGGCACACATGCTCTTTATCAAGTATCTTTTTGGAAAGATATATAGTTCAAGTTTATCCTCTCAGGCTACTTTCTACCTCACCACGAACAACAAGCTCATCCGGGAAACTTTCACTTCCCGGTCAACGCTGACGAATCAAGCAATAAAGATGTCAGCCTTCAGCCAAGCTGACGCAATTCATCTTTCAGGGCCTGATATCGCTGCTCCACATCAGCGATATCTTCAGCTTCGGAGAGACTTTCCCGGCGTGTCTGGACAATCATATCCGCCTGACGCAGAACAGCTTCTTGCTGTTCAGCTGTCCGGCAGTGACTGGCAATCCGGGACAGACCTTCCAGCAAACGGATAGACACAGCAACATCGGTCTGACTGTGCTGTCTGATTTGATCAAAAGACGCATTCAGCATACCGGAATAATCCAGTGGCTGTTCCACCAGCTGCAGCCGCCCGTCATCGCGATACCAGCTGACAGGATGAAAAGCACGCCCGGTCAGCGTGCAGAGCACAGCACTTAACCGATCGATACAGGTCATCGCGGTAAAGGGATCATTTATCCCCGGTGATAACGCCCGGACGGCGACTTCCACCAGTTGATGGATGGCAAATTCCGGATCCTGTTCCGGCGTTCTGAGTTTGCCGATGATGAAACACGACTGCAGCTCCGAATCCAGCGACTCGTCCAGTTCCGTATCCGACAACACGACAGCCAGTGAACTGCCTTTGATCACAAAACTTCCGGCACGATGACTCAGGGCAATCTGACAGTCCAGCTGTTCAGACAAACGGCGCAGTGATGCTCTGTCCACCGCCTGTAAATAACCTTCATGATTAGCCGGGACGATCCGGTGAAACAGACCGGTCAACGGTTGGCCTGTTGTCTGATCACGTGCCGGGTGCGCACCCAGTTCATCCGGGAAAAACTGTGCGATATGCTGATTCAGTTCTTCATAAACACCATTCACTACATGATCCGCCTGAATTGATGTCGCGACATGATGGATGAAAAAAATCAGAACCCCCACATTCAGCAAAGCCAGCAACAGTGAGATGTTGACCGCCAGCCGGGGAACAAAGGCATTATCGTGATTACTGGTGACGCTGCTCAGGACCAGCAGGCAATAGATGAAGGTCGCAATAAAAGTACCCAGCACATACTGATTCCCGGGATCGCGCATAAAGTTCCTCAACAGTCTGGGACCAAACTGAGAAGACGCCAGTGTCAGGGCAACAATGGTGATCGAAAACGCTACCCCGGCGACAGTCACCATGGAACCGGCGATCGTTGACAGCACACTCCGGGCACCTTCTGCCCCGCCGGTAAAACCAATATCGGGAAAAGCAAAAGGAAATTGAGTCAGTTGGTGATCCAGCGTCACAGCAATGCGGGCCAAACCGACAGCGATCACCAGAAGCATCGCCGGAACAAACCAAAAGCTGTTTCGGATTGTTTCCCAGCGATTGAGCCAGTATGTTTTCATGTCCCGCTCTGCCATCACTGAATCGTCAATGAGATTAAAGATAGCAGAGCAGGCGCTCAAGTCCCTGAAATCAGGTCAGATGACAACAAGACAAATGAAAAATGGCAAGAGAAATGCCTCAATTCATTTTCATCGCATTCAGGCTGCCGCTTTCGCCCAAACGGTCTTGAACCGTTCCAGCACCAGAGGGATCTCTTCCGACATCTCGATGCCCAAAGCTTCACATTCTGTACTGAAAAACTGCCAGTGCGCCTTCCGCCACCAGCTTAATGACTGATCGCCCTCGCCTTCTGCGGCCGCAAAGTCAGCGGTGACATCTTTAAACCTGGCTTCTGACACTGAGGTAACCTGAGTAATTGCGACCGGCTCTCCATCCCAGTTCGTCACCACAAGTAAATGGCCTGTCTGAGGCATCGGCTCAGGGCCCTGTTCATCTCCGGTGAGGTACCAGTATTTCATACTGCACGTCGCTTGTTTCTGACCCATCCGAACCAGTTCGGCACAGATGTCGGCATTTTCTTTATCCGCACAAAAATAATCAGCACTCACACTTGGGATCAGCGGAATCTGAGCCTCCGGCAATGACACCAGATAAGCGGACAGACATTCCGCTGCCTGCGGTGTCAGGCTGAATTGCTGAGCCAGCGTTGCCGGTGCAAAATTTTCAAAAATCATTGTCTTCCCTGTTGATTCAACGCCTTCACTTCATTGAAGCCAGATAAACTCAGGCAGATTCCACCACAGCCGTTGCTGCCAGCCCCATCTGATAACCAGCATCCAGCCGCTTCTTATCTGTTGTGATTCGCCCGACATCAAATTCTGCAGGCGGAGCGATCACCCGGATTTTACAATCAGCCGGCGGGTTCTCGATAAAATCAATGGCCTGATTATAACTTTCAGCACGATTCATCATTGCGTGAGCCAGATGCGGCGTATCAGCCAGCATGCGACGCACCAGCCAGGAGGCCTTACTGGCTTTCTTTCTGTATCCTAAAGGACGTGACAGGATCACGGTAATCTCCCGGGCTCCCATCTCATAGGCTTTCATGACCGGAATCGAATCAGCCACTCCGCCATCGGTCATGGCAATACCATTCAGTTCAGGAAAATCCCGATAGGCAACCGGCACCGAACAAGACGCCTTTAGGAGCTGCTCCAGATTTCCCGCAGTTCCCCGGGTATAAACCGCTTCACCCGTTGTGACTTGAGTGGTCACCACATATAACGGGACAGGCTGTGCCGCGAACGCATCCAGATCCAAACGAATTTCGTTGATGGTAATCTTCCACAGCCAGTCCAGATCCAGCCAGTGCCCGCCCCGAACGAACCTGCGCAGACTGATAAATTCAGGTCGGCAGGAATAGTCGGTAATCACCCGATAATTACGTCCATGCTGGTTTGCCAGCCACGCAGCCAGATTCGTTGAACCGGCTGAAACACCAATGCAGAAATCAAACGGCCGGTAACCTTTTTCCAGAAACCCATCCAGCACGCCCGTCGCAAATATTCCGCGCATCGCACCACCTTCGACCACCAGAGCGCGTTTCGTGCCTTTGTGTTCCATGACAGTCTCCTTATCACCGTTTTCACTTCACGTTCGATAAAGCCACTTCCTATATCGAAACGATGAAGACCGCCTCACGGCGGCCATCTCATTACATTCAGTTCAAAATGCAGCATATCCAACGTCTGGCAGGTTGCTCACGCCTCATCTTTCATCCTGAACTTTGAACATCAGGTAAAAACCAAAACCCATCGTTTCACGGCCATAGCGATGGTAATAAGTATTCCACGCTCTCACCGCATCACGCTTTTTCATTGCTTCTTTATCTTCCGGATTGGCCATGGCAGCACGCTCTGCTTTTACACGAAAACTGCCTTCGAAATGATCCCATTCATCCTGATTACTGGTGGCAGTATAGGCCACGATGAAACCGTGAGACTCTGCCACTTCAACATTACCCTGATGGCTGTGATAAATGCCCACGGGCTCACCAATAAAGTCCAGATAAGCCTGAGCTGGTGTTTGTTTCCAGTAGCCTTCACCGACAAGAAGCTGACCATGGGGTTTCAGCCAGCGTTGCATTTGAGTCAATGCTTCCGGGTAAGCTGCCTGACCTGATGCAAACGCATAGACAGCCCCCAAACAAATAATGACGTCGAACTCAGCGCCAAACTGACGCTGGTTCACATCTGCAACTTCAAAACGAACACGCTCAGTCAGGCCCAACTGAGTTGCTTTGACGGCTGCCGCCTCAATATTTTCACCGGAAATATCTACCCCGAGACATTGGGCCCCTGTCGCCTGACTCAAACGGAGCAGAAATTCACCATCACCACATCCGATATCAAGCACTTTACTGTCTGGCGTGAGGTTTAAAATATGAATCAGGCGCTCGGCCTTTTCTAAGCTGTAAGGGTTATTAAATAACATCCAATGTCCTTCCCAAAAATTACATCAACCAGAAACTGGTTTAAGCGGAGTGTCGAGCGTCAGCTGATAAAAATCCAAATCCAGCCAACGGTCAAATTTATAGGCTGCCTGCTTGATGGTACCTGAATATTCAAAGCCTAATTTCTTGTGTAAAGCAATACTGCCTGTATTCGAGGCGTCAATGCCGCCAACCATGACATGATAATTCTGTGCCCGGGCAGATTGGATTAACGCTTCCATCAGCATTTTGCCTAATCCTTTCCCCTGATGTTCCGGATGAATATAAACCGAGTGTTCAACAGAATATTTAAAAGCTGCCCAGGCCCTGAATGTACCGTAGCTGGCAAATCCCATGAGTGCACCGGTTTCATTTTCTATTCCGATCACCGGAAATTCATTTGCTGTTTTAGTCGCAAACCAAGTCTGAATGACTTCCATGGAGCGAGGCTGATATTCATATAAAGCCGTGGTATTACAAATCGCATCGTTGAAAATTGCCTGAATGGCTGCGCCGTGTCTTTCAAAAGTACAGTGAACGAATTGCATCTTCCCTCCTGATGCTCACACAATCTGTCACATTCGCACACTGTATCACTAAGGCGCCGCCTGAGGATCGAAAACATTTCACTCAACCCGCGTGTTTATCAGTCCGTTCCTAAATATTTTGCTGCCAGCAGAAACAACAGCGCGATTGCAATTAACCAGGCGGAGAAAACAATCTCATGATATGCCTTTTTCAGCAGCGCATTTTTCTGCTGATTGTTCTGATTCAGCTTTTGCCAGACGGAGTAACACCGAACGATTGCCAGATGTGCATTCTGATTCGCACCCTGCTGTTTCATATCTTCAAGCCAGGTTTCCGGCAATTCAACACCGTAGGCGTCGGATGGCCGAAGCAGACGAAAAAGGAGACTCCAGGCGGATATCAGCCCCACATAAGTCAGCAAAACGAAGATGCCGGCCAACCAGCCAATCGCATGTTGTGGTGGCAGAAAGAGTGAGGATGCCATGAAAACCAGAATGGTGAAGCCCGCAATCACAGCAGAGTGCAACGCCAGCAGATGTGCCGCTTTCTCATCCAGGTGACGGGCATAGCCTTGCTCATCTGACAGCGCTGAACGCACATGCTGATACAGCACTGCCGTATTGTCATCTCTCATAACTCAGTACTTATCCGAAGCGATTGCGGTCGCCGAGACGCATTTCCTGAGAGTATAGACGTTCTGGCAAGCCAATTCGTATCAATCACTTGCCACAGTATGAGTTACCTGAATGTTTGAATGACCTGCCCCTTTCCGTCAGACAGCATCACTTCGGCGTACGCCCCATTCACCAGCGGCAAGTTCGGTGCCACATGTCCAATATCCGTATCCGTCAAGATCGGCACCGGTAAATCCCCCAGCACTTTGGCAATGACCTGGGCGTGTGAAATCGCTTTATCATGCGCCTGAGCCAGACCGTCCCGTCCAAACAGCACGCCGTCAACCGCATCAAAGACGCCATTGAATTTCATGGATAACAACAACCGGGCCATCGCCGTCGGGGACAATTCACCATTTTCCAGAAACAGGATCAGTCCGTCATGAGCATACGCTGATTTCATCTGTTGGATATCCAGATAAGACGTGCCTGACAGCAGACCGAATGTATCCAGGCATCCGCCGATCAAGCGCCCGGAGAATTGCACCGCCCCTGCAGTCTGTCCTGACGACAATACCTGCCATTGTGTCGGTTGGGTCAGTGACAGTGTCGCGTCTGGCACCTTCGAATAATCTGGTGCGGCGGCCTCATAGTAATCTGACTGAGTTAAGGTAAGGGATTCTCCTGCAGGTAAGCCCAGCAACGAAAAAACCGCACTATTCAGCACGTCATCCTGCGTCGGATGAAGCTGCATCAGATTAGCACTGTGCAAACTGGCCCAGCCGCACCGGGCCGTCAGTACTGCAGAAATGGTGCTGATATCTGAAAATCCGACGAGCCATTTGGGTTTGGCGTGTCGCAGCAGATCCCAGTCCAGCAGCGGCAGAATCTCCATCGCCAGTTCCCCGCCCCAGGGCGGAAAAATCGCATCGACCCGGTCATCCAGTAAAAAGTTCATGAACTCATTCGCACGGACTGCTGCAGGCGCACTGACATGCTCGTCACTGTCACGCAGGCATTGCCCCTCCAGCACTTTAAACCCGCGGTCCCGCAGGCCCTGAATCACCAAATCCAAACGTTCATGACAAGCTGCCGGAACACCCGCGGAGAATGCTGTCACCGCAACCGTACTGCCGGGTTGCAATGGAGATGGGTAATGCATGAGACCTCACAAAACAATATGAAACAGAGGGGGCAACACTACGACATCAAAAAAATAAATCAAGCAGATTCAACGCTGAGTACGAACAGCTCAGATAAAGACAATGGCAAGTTTTCCGGACACTGCGCTGTGTGAACAGCAGTGAAGCACAGAAAGCAGAAACGCCGGTCATCTGACCCGCGTTTCTGCTCCGGTATGAAAAAGACAATCAACCTGATCGATTATTCGCCATAAATGTCGAATTTAAAGTATTTGCCGGCAATCCGATCATAGGTTCCGTTCTCACGAATCGTCTGAATCGCTTTGTTAAATTTCTCGGCCAGCTGTTTATCGGTTTTCCGTAATGCCAGTGCCGTCCCTTCACCGATGTAAGCTTTATCCGTCACAGCGGCGCCCACAAATTCAAAGCCTTTCCCTTGCTCCTTATCCAGAAACGCCAGTGCCAACTGATCGGAATTACCAAAAGCGGCATCCAACCGGCCCGACGCCAGATCTAAATAGACTTCATCCTGTCCGGTATATCGCTGAATTTTCGCAACATCGCCGTACATATCAGTCACGTAACGATCGTGAATCGTCCCTAACTGAACCCCGATCCGCTTCCCGTCCAGCCCGGTTTTATCAATACTGAGTGCCGCATCTTGTCGGGCCACAAAACGGGCAGGTGTCTGGTAATACTTGTCGGTAAACAGGACGCGCTTTTTACGCTCTTCCGTAATGCGCATTGAAGCCATGATGGCATCTGATTTACGGGCCAGTAATGAAGGAATCAATCCATCCCAGCTTTGTGACACCCACACACATTCCAGCTGCGCTTCCTGACACAGTGCATCCGCGATTTCGATATCAAACCCTTTCGGTGTACCTTGCTCGTCTTTGTAGTTAAATGGCGGATAAGTAAAGTCAGATGCCAGACGCACGGGTCTGTCTGCTGCCTGAACATTGCTGATCAGCGCTGTCGCCAGGATCAGGCCCATTCCCAGTTGTTTTTTCATTCTCATTCCCTCTTACACCGTCGTTATCTTTGTTGGATCAAATGGATAATCTTTTAACGCCTGAAGTGTTTCCGCCATACTGGCCTGCGTTCCGATTGAAATCCGCACACAGCGAGCCAATCGTGGATCATGAGCCTGATTACGGGTCACGATGCCCTTTTGCAGCAAATAATCGTAAAGGCAGTCATCCGTGTTAAACCTGACCAACACAAAGTTGGTCGAAGACGGATAAACCTGCTCCACAAAAGGTAAGGCAGATACGGCTTCTGCAAACCAGTTTCTTGTTGTAATCAAGGTGTCAGCCTGTCTGCGCATGGCTGCAAGACCCTCTTCCTGCAACGCTTTTCTGGCAATCAGTGCACTTGGATCAGCAATCGGATATGGCGGAATTAACCGGGCCACATAATCCATCACACTCTTGTCTGCCAGCACAAAACCGACCCGAATCGATGCCAGACCAAAAGCTTTTGACAATGTACGAATCACAATCAGATTGGGATAGTCTGCAATCAGGTGCGACACACTGGTCTGAGGGGCAAACTCGATATATGCCTCATCAACGACCACCAGCGTGGAGTCCTTGCCGGCTTCAAGCAGAGCGACAATGTCTTCCTGCGGGATTACATTACCTGTTGGATTATTCGGTGAACACAGAAACAGAATTTTACTGTTTTTCAGGTGCGGTTGAACGGCTGCCACGTCCAGACCAAAATCATCCGTCAGAGGTACCTTCACCGTCGTCACCGCAATTGAATCCGCACAAAACTCATACATGGCATAAGTCGGCGGACATATCACGATTTGATCGTGTCCCGGCTGACAAAAAGTACGAATCAGTAAATCAATGGCTTCATCCGCCCCGCGCACGGCCATCGTTTCACACTGCAACGCAGGGGCGCCGAAGAAAGCGCTGTCACTATATTCCAGGTAAGCCTGCTCAATGATCTGAGGCAGAAAATCAGGGTAACGATTGTAACTTGCTGATTCACCATAGCGCTCACTCTGCTCGAGTTCATTGGCATTCAGCCAGATATGTCCCTGACCGCCAATGCGTCTTGCAGACTGATATGGTATGAGATTTTTTACCACCTCTGGAACTAGTTTCGTAGCTAACGACATCACAGCACACCTCTTCGCAATGCATGAATAGCAAGCTCAAGCGCTTTATTTCGATTAAAAATTCAACCTGAGCGTCTTTATATCTTTCCTTTACATAAATTAAACAAATTAATTTGAAATAAGAATCGAAAAGTCGGCATACTAGCCATGAGAAAAATGCATAGCTAACCGAAATGGTGTCACCGATGAGATTGCCTTCAACCCGAGAGCTCCACGCCTTTCTGATCACAGCAGAACACTTAAACTTTACTGCGGCGGCAAAACACCTCAACGTCACTCAGGGTGCGGTCAGCAGACAGATCCAGACCCTGGAAGAACAGCTCAGAGTCCGCCTTTTTCAGCGACATGCCCGCGGCCTCACCCTGACGCCCAAAGGACTTGAATTTCTGCCGCTGGTCCAGCAAGTCCTGACTCAATTGCAAAAAGCCGTTGATCAGGTCTCGAATGAGAAGCAACAGATCAAGCTCAAAGCACCAAGCTGTATCACCGCCTGGCTGTTACCCAAACTGATGTCATTCCAGCAGGCGCATCCGGAGATTGATGTGGAGCTGACTTCCGCCATCATGCACAGTGTCAGTTTTGCCTCTGAGCCTTTTGACGCGGCGATCTGTTATGCAGAGCAGCCCCCGCAGAAAGACACGAAAGCATTCAGACTCTTTGATGAGTATTTATCCCCCATGTGCTCCCCTTCGCTGTTCGGCCGGGAGTCACTCCCCGTCGAACTGGACGCATTGCACAGATACACCTGGCTGCATGCAACCCCTCAGCACTCTGACTGGAAATTGTGGCTCGAACATATCGGGTATCAGGGACAGGTTGCGGTCCAGAACCAGCGTTTCGCTACGCTCGATCTGGCCGTCAGTGCTGCAATCCAGGGGTTTGGCATTGCGGTGGGTGATGTGACGCTGGCGCAGCAGGACCTGAATGCAGGCCGGTTGATCCTGCCTTACCCGCAGCGTGTACCGTCAGGAAAGTGTTATTATCTGGTTCGGCCAAACACCGCACCGAATCCTTCCCTGACGCTACTGTTCGACTGGATACTCAGTGATGTGTCACAACAGGCATTAACCTGACGCAGCACTTTCCAGAAAATTCATCCGCTGCTGTTCTGCTTTTGTTGGCACATAAGGCTCATCCGACAGCAGCGAGGTATCAATGTAGCCCAAAGGCCAGCCCGGCTGCTGACTGATACCATACTGACTTTTCTCACCGGGAAAACCGGACATTTTTTCGACCTGAAACGTCCGAAGCTCAAATTCACCAGCACCAGCAAACACCTGATGATAAGCCTGCAGAGTCATTATCTGTTCCCCTGCAGCCAGTGTTTGCTTTGCTGTTAACACAGCAACCGGCTGACCGCTGGCCGTAAACAGGTTGGCCCGGATCCGGTAAATCCCGGCTTTCTTCACGGTTAACATGACAGGAATTTCGACGTTGGCCCCGGAAATGACAGGCTTGGCCACCTGGGTCACTTCAGCAACGGGCACAAAGAATTGAAAGTCTGCGGTCAGAATGTCTGTCCCGGTCGAAAAATCCACGGTGGCTTTCGCTCTGATTTCATCCGGCCAGTGCTCCTCAGACGGAAAAACAACCTGATTCTCCAAAGTCTTCTTCCCGGTCAATCGCTGATGTGTCTGCAGATCAAACAGTTCCACCGTCATGGCGGCTACAGGTAAACCACTCTGAATACTGAGCCGGATATCCTCAGGAAAAAAATGCCGGTACTTTTTCAGCACTAATGCCGCTGAATCCTCGCCGTCCAGCACCGGAGCTTTCACCGGCATATACCGGTTGGGTTCCAGCCATTGTTTGTCTTGCGCCGTGATCGGCCGGGAATATGCCGGATAGGCCAGCTCAGCCGCATAAACCTTCGATAAGACCGCAAACTGGGTTTTCATTTCAACCGGCAACCGCAACTCTGGTTCAGTGCTCAATTCGCTGTGTTCATGATTCTCCGAAATCGCACCCCGGGTCATGGTTTCCCCCCGGGGTCCTGCTTCCTGCTTCATCTTTTCCGGCGTACGCTCAGGTGTTTCATCCGGAGTGATCTGAGTCTGAAATTGTTTTTCCGGCCACAAAGCCGCAGCTCCCCATAACAGCACGCAGCCCCCGGTCAGCGCAGCAGCGATTTTCCTTTTCTTCATAGTCACGATTCACGAAAAAAGGCTTTGGTCAGAACCAAAGCCAGAAAAAGACATGATTAAAAGTTGTATGCAATTTCAGAGATCGTTTTCGAGTCTGAACCATCGACGTAACGATAGTAGTGGCCATTGAGCCAGTACCATTCATCCGTCGAGTTCATCCGGATCACTTTGCCGTCCAATAAAGTGGCCTGAGCTGCGGCGGTCGTTACCTCCCCCTCATGCTGAGAACTGATCACCCCCCGATGACTGTAGTCCTCACCCATAAGCAGCGGATAGTGATAAGGCATGAAACGGCTCACGCCTTTCGGCTGGGTTGCCAGCTTGCCGCTGTAGGCCACATGCACTGAGCAGCTGCTGAAACCCCCGGCTTCGCTGGCTCCACAGGACGAATGGCTGGCAACCACGCCATCATCATTGCCCGGCAGGAAACCTGATGTCGCCCCCAGGTAGTCACTGCTGTCCCCGGCAAAGCGTAATCGCGGCACCCGGCTGTCAGGGAGTGCTGCAAGCTGACGGGCATTTGCAACACGCAGATCGTTGAGCACCCCGGTATTTTGACTGTCCGGTAACTCACCAAGCCAGAGCGAGAGCGCATAGCGTAGCGTTGTGTTCCAGGCTCCGCCGCCTTCGGCGACATTCACGACCAGGTCACCTAACTCAGAGCCGCCGCCGGCACCGGCAAAGTCATACGTTGCAACAATATTTAAAGGTTCCAGCCCCGCATTTGTCAGCCAGTTCGCCTGATTATCAATTAAATAGCGTGTAACCAGATCACCCGTGGAATGGGTGACAAAAACACACCCGGGCTTACACGTCCCTTTTTGTGAGAGTTCCTTAAGTTTCGGCCACAGGTAATCAGTGGAAATTTTCCCTTCGATCCGCTCATGAGACGGCCAGTCGATCCGGGCATCTGCATGGGCAAGCCAAAAATCCTGCCAGTATTCTGCACCTTCCACACCAACCTGATCCCGGTCGGGTTTCGATTTTAACTGGTCAGGCTGGAAGCCATGCACCAGTACAATGGCATAATCGTTTAGTGCCGCTTGCGCAGAGCCTGTCATGAGGACTGCTGCCAACGAAAGGTAGATTGGATGTTTCTTCATCATCGTCATTCTTCTTAATTATTCATCTGCTCAATTTGGGAAACATGATGTGCATTACGCCTCATTGCACGCCTTGAGTATTTGCCAACTCGAGCATTTTTTTACATACAAATGTTAAATAAATTGATCAATATCATGACAATTTTTAACAAATGAAAAACAAAAAAGTGCGCTAATGCGCACCTTTAAAAGGAATTCTGTTTTATTGAATGAGCTAAACTTTTGTTTAGAGGCGGATTAAAACACAAGCGTCGTTTTAAACAAAAAAATCGATAAATTTCATCTGGATTGAGCAAAAAGTGAGAATTTTATGTCCCCGAACAGCGTAGACATTCCGTATGAGTCCCTTACACGAAAAATACCAGTCTTCATTCTTGGCGCAGTCAAGACACACCCGCTTCACAGTAAATCACGCACAAACTGCCTGTGAATCAGACAGCCACATCAGAAAAATCTGCTGAATTTACTCCGTGACTATCATTCAGTGCTTAAATTGAACACAATACTGATATGAATGGTCATCAATCTGAATTGGCCGCTATGGACAGGAAATGCATATGCAACGCTCAATTGCCAGATATCTCATTAAAGCAACGCTTTTCGCCTCGTCACTGATGGCCGTTGTTCCGGCTCAGGCAGCTCGTTCAGACTGCCCCCCGTTGCTGAATTATGAAATTGGCAAACTCAACAGTACGGATACCGTTAACTTGTGTCAGCAATATCAGGGACAGGTATTACTCCTGGTCAACACGGCCAGTCAATGTGGATTCACGCCGCAATTTGAAGGTTTAGAAGCACTTTACAAGACCTATAAAGATCAAGGGTTTGCTGTCATCGGCTTTCCTTCCAATGACTTTTTTCAGGACAGAGGCACTGAAAAAAATACCGCCAAAGTATGCTACCTGGACTACGGCGTTACTTTTCCGATGATGACCCGGAGCGCAGTGCGTGGCAGTGATGCGAATCCGGTCTTCCGGCAACTCGCCGAAGACTCAGGTGTCACACCAAAATGGAATTTCTATAAATATCTGGTCGATCGTCAGGGCAAAGTCGTGACCGTCTTCGCCAGCACCACCAAACCGGACGATAAAAAACTGACTCAGAGCATTGAACGACTGCTGACTCAGCCACGCTAACAATCGTGCTTCTGGCCTGTTTCAGCTATCTTTGACGAGATCACTCGCAACAGGCCGGATTATTGCTTCATACCCCTTGTTCTTTCACGAACAACCTGCGATCGTATCGGCACACTTTCCGATTCACCATACACCCGACTATGTCAGGACACGCCATTAAAGGTTTCTCTGTGAAGGCTTCAGCCCTTTCCCTGATCACACTATTTATTTCTCTGCCCTCTCTGGCCAATCAGTCGCCGGTAAATGTCAATCTCGATCCCGGCACGAAACAACTGTGCGCACAAGCCGGAAATCTGAAACCAGAAAACCTGACAGAAGCCGACAGAATGGCCTACAACAAAGCTGTTTCAGACAATTCGCTTTATCAGATATGGGAAGTGGCAGAACAGATATCCCGCAATACCCGATACCTGCAACAACCAAAAAATGAACAGACACTGCAATTGATCTGTCAGGGCGGTTTTGCCCCGGCTGAAGTGAAATATGCCGTTCTGGATGCCTACGATCACTGGCAGCATCAGAAACCGTTTCAATTCGACTTATGTCAGTACGTGACCAGCGGAGTTGGCACCGCCTTTTGTACCAATCGCTTTGCCGGCGAACAACAACTGGCCAGAAATAATCGTCAGGAAGGGGCCATCCGCCACCTTTTCACCTTCGCAACAAACTGCCATCAAAAATGCGGTTCAAATGGCGAATGATTTTTTTGAACACAAAGCAAGGCATGAAGAATTACACAGCGGGAGCAGCCATTCCGCTTTTCGGATTGAGTCCGTTTCTGTACAAAATGACAGGTATCTCTCACAAATTATCGACACACTGTCTGGTTCAGAACCTGAAGATATTCCGGCCCTGGAGGAAGCAGATTTAACGCTGGAACAGACTTTCAGCAACCTGACGCAACGATTAAAAGCTGAACCCATTGAAGATATCAATCTTGAGGTCAGCGCTGAAGATCTTGAGAGCGTGCAGCGAGCCTGGCGAAGTTATCGCGATCAGACGGCAGCTTTGCTGACATCACTGAATCCAAACCTGACGCAGGAAGACTGGCTTGGGATATTAGCTGCCGAACGCATCCGGCAGCTCTCAGAGTTACAGGAATATCTTGATTTATCAGAGGATTAACCTCGCACTACCTTTGCAGCAAACAGACTGAATACAGGCACAACATAAGAGTCTGTTTGCTGCGAATTCTATTTCACCGGCATGCAAAAGCTGGTATCACAGATATCCTTTTCTTCATCCACACTGTGATAAAGCTCAAAGCAAGGTCTTTCTCCATCAAAACTCAGCGAGGAAACAGCCGCTAATTCCTGATTCAGTTGCTGCCAGTAAGCGCCGTACTGAGACTTATCTGTGACTTTTTCCCGCAGGGTTGCATATTCCCCCCCCGGTAAATGCATCAGCGCAACTGCACCACCCGTTATCGTTCCTTCAGGAACAGTCATCCCCACTCGGGTCCGGCATTTCTGCGCAGGGGTCGTTTCGACGTCATCCAGATAAACAAAAATACACTGACCGTCTTCAACTCCGTGCTGACCTGCCCAGGAAAACAGGGTCTGTAAAGCTGGCTCATAATTCTCGCCATACGGACCCGTCACCTCAACATAGGCCAGCCAGGCAGCAGCCAAAGTTTCCTTTTCCATGTGTTCTCTCCCTTATTCATGTCATTCCAAGTTTATGTCATCAACTTGCAGTCACTGCTTGTGATCACAGCTCAGTAGCCACTGAGATCATCATGTGGACTGCCAGTGCACTCAGTAAGATTTTCATGGCAACAATCCACATCTCATCATCTGTTCGTCGGCGAACATGGGTTCCCAGCCAGGAACCCAGAATGGCCGAAAGCATCAGGACGAGCAGCAATGGCCACTGTTCAAGATAAGCAAATCCAATCCAGCCAAACATCAGCAGTTTCAGGCCATGCGCAATAGTCATCATCATTGCCGTCGTTGCCACCAGCTGATGCTTATTCCCGAGTTTTTTCATCACCATCGGATGAAACACAGGTCCGGGAGCCCCAACCAGCAGCCCCAAAGCGCTCAAGACAAAACCTGCCATAAACATAGACTCAAACCGACTGATCCAGCCCATGAATCCTTTGTGCCAGACATTGAGCAAAATATAACTGCCGATAAACAGCGGCAGGTAATTGGTGGCTAAATGCACCACAGTCAACCCAACCAGCAAGGTACCTGTTGCTGCACCAATGAAGTAGGCCGGCAACAAATACCATGCAACTTCACGCCAGGAGAAAACAGCCCGGCTGACGTTGCTGACCATTTGCGTGACACCATGGACCGGAATGACTGCAGCAGCCGGCAGAAACAGCGGCATAAACGCAATCAGCAGCATCCCACCGCCAAAACCCAGGATGGCGGCGATCACTGAGGTCAGAATCGCGATGCTGCTCAGGCCCAGCACCGAGAGCATCGAAACCGAAAAATCAGCCAATGAGCCTCCTCCATGAAACGTCAAATCCAAGCACTAAAATACTGTTTAAATATACAGTCAAATGCCTTTCTGTCAATTCGCAACTCTGGCATCTTCTGACAAAGGCGCGTATTGTTTAAACCACGTCACATATTCCTCACCTCGCGTGAGCACACTGATATTTAAGGAAAATGACATGGGACTTCTGGATAAGCTACTTGGTAATGCAGGTGAAATGGAAAATCAGGAAGCCACTGAAGAACTCAGTGCCATCCTCGGCCCCGGTGAGGAGATCGAGCTGGCCTATAAACTGATTCGGGACATGCTGATCCTGACTGACCGACGCCTGATCCTGATCGATAAACAAGGAATGACAGGCCGGAAAGTGGAGTACCGTTCAATTCCGTACAAATCCATCACCATGTTCCTGGTGGAATCAACCGGGAATTTTGATTTGGATGCAGAGCTGAAAATCTGGGTCTCGGGCCAGCATGAGCCATTAGGTATGGAATTTGGCAGCAAAACCAACATCTACAAGCTGCAAGGATTACTGGCTGGCAAAGTGGCAGGAAAATAATCCGGCTGCCATAGCGACAGCCGGGAATACATCAATCATCATTGAATTTGCAGGGTATGCTTCAGCCAGGCCGCGATGTCTTTGACTTGCTGCATGCATACCTGATGTTCCATCGGGTACAGACGCCAGTGCGGATGAAATCCGAGCGCTTCCAAATCATCGACTGCATCTTTCCCTAACGACGGCAATACAACCGGATCATAACTGCCATGCATCACTTCGATAGGCAGATGCTGATTGGCAGGTGAAACTTCAATGCGTCTGGACGTTGGGAAATACGTCGACAGAGCCAGCAGACCTGCCAGCGGGTGCGGATACGTCAACGCGGTCTGATATGCCACTGCGCCGCCCTGAGAAAATCCGGCCAGGATGATTCTGTTACTGGCAATCCCACGGGCACGCTCGCGATCAATCAATCCGGCTATCTTTTGTGATGATTCAAGCAACTGGGCTTTGTCCAGTTTACGACCGATGCCCATTTCCAGAATATCGTACCAGGCAGGCATCACCATGCCGCCGTTCACTGTCACAGGCATTGAAGGGGCATGTGGAAAAATAAAGCGAACCGGTGCATTTGCAGGTAACTTTAATTCAGGCAGTATGGCTTCAAAATCGTGTCCGTTCGAGCCGAGCCCGTGTAACCAGATGACCGACGCTGTTGGTTTTACTCTGGGGTTCACTTCCACGCAGTCGAGAAGAGGCATGAGAATATCCTGATGAATCAAATGTATTGCCACTGTAGCCCATTACACGGATTCATGACCAGTATTCTCTTTTCATCTACAATCATGCGCACTCAAATTCATAAGAAGGACAGCGATGAATCAGGCTTTCAATGGCTCATCCAAAGATGATTTTCCTTTTTACAATAACCAGCCGACAGCGATCCGGCCGGTGTTGTGGGGGATGATCCTACTGTCCGTGTTAGCCGGTTTTGCTGTGCTCATCGCGCCTTTGCCTTTATTCTCGACACCCTTCGGACAATTTATCCCTGCAATCCTGTTTTTTGCCATACCTCTGTTCTGTCTGTCCAAAATCACACCAACGCACTGGCGTGCTATTTTCCGGCCTGTGACCCGTAATCATCTGAAGTGGATGCTCCTCATCGGCTTCCTCAACGTCATCGTCAGTGTGGTAGTTGGGCTGCTTGTGCTGAAACTCTACAGTGCCAACCCCAATCAGGCGATGGCTCACCTGGCAGATGCCGGCACCTTTGAACGATTTCTGTTTTTTCTCAAAACGCTGCCCCAGTTGTTTGGAGAAGAAGTTTTTACCATCCTGCCTTTTCTTGCGCTGATGTATGCCTTTTACACGCATGGCGCACTATCGCGGAGCCAGTCCGTGATCCTGGCATGGTTTATCACTGCGGTGTGCTTTGGTCTGGCCCATTTACCAACCTATGACTGGAATCTCGTACAGTGTCTGCTGGTGATTGGAACAGCCAGACTCTGTTTATCACTGGCTTACATAAAAACCAAAAGTATTTGGGTATCCACAGGCGCTCATATTATCAATGACTGGACCTTATTTGGCCTGACCCTCATGTTGGGACTAAATACATCCGGTTCCTAACAGACCTCACAAGGAGATGAACATGAAACACGACCATCTGGTGTTCGACCTGGACGGTACGATCAGTGACCCCAGGGAGGGAATCGTCAAATCATTCAATTACGCCTTATCCCATCATGATCTGCCCGAGCTGCCGGAAGCAACAATTGCGGCTCACATTGGCCCGCCGCTGGATAAAACCTTCATCGCACTGACGCAAACGCACGAGAAACCATTTATCGCCAGCCTGGTCGCTAAATATCGTGAGCGGTACGCAGACATGGGATATGCCGAAAATACCCTCTATGACGGCGTCAAAGAAACGCTGCTGACCCTGCACGATCAGGGCGTCCGAATGGGGATCTGTACTTCCAAGCGTGCCGACTTTGCAAAAAAAATCCTGACGTTATTTGAACTGGACAGCTGTTTCGAATTCATTAACGGCGGTGATATCGGCATTGAAAAGTGGCAACAACTGGAAGGGCTGCGGCAGCGGTACACCATTACCCAGCACGCCGTCATGATTGGTGACCGGGCCGTAGATATGAGCGCAGCCCATCACAATGGCCTGCAATCGGCCGGGGTACTCTGGGGTTATGGCTCGCAGAAAGAACTGGAACTCGAACACCCTGAATATCTGTTTGACCGTCCGGAGCAAATACTACAGTTGAATCAGTAACATGAGAATCACTCAGGGACGAGAAGAATGACGCAACCGACAGAACGCTTTTCAGACAGAGCAGACGATTACCAGAAGTACCGCCCCGGATATCCTCAGGAGGTGATCACAGCACTTCTGACAATCACAGGGGTAGATCAACGGTCTTCAGTTACAGATGTCGGAGCCGGTACAGGGATCCTCACCCGCCTCTTACTGGACAGGGGGCTTCAGGTCTGTGCTGTTGAACCCAATGATGCCATGCGACAGACTGCGGACGAGTTATTGTCCGGAGAACCCGGTTACACCAGCCTCAAAGCGCCGGCAGAACATATCAGCTTACCGGATCACTCGGTTGACCTCATTACTGCCGCCCAATCCTTTCACTGGTTTTGTAACGAAGAAACCCGGCTTGAATTTCAGCGCATTGCAAAACCGGATGCTTATCTGGCTCTGATCTGGAACAGGCGTCGGCTGACATCACCACTTCAGCAAGAATACGACGCCATGCTTCGACAATTCAGTCCAGATTATGCCCGGGTGAACCACATGAACCTGAGCGATAACGATATCAGTCAGTTCTTTGCGGCGGGTGAAATGAAACGCCTTTCCTTTGACAACAGCCAAAGCATGGATCTGGAGGCACTGATTGGCCGGGTCCGTTCGGTTTCATACTGCCCTCAGGAAGGCTCCGCCCATTACACTCAACTTATCCGTTCACTCACTCAATTACATCAGACTTATCAGGTCAACGGGCGCATCGCATTTGAATACGACACACAGCTTTACCTTGGCCATATTCATTCTCAGTAAGTTTCCACCATCAGCGGGCAGCTTTGCCCGCCGAACGGCAACGCACATCAGCCCAGCCGCGCGCCAACCGGAATGTCCTGATCCGGCACTGCCAAAACCACAGCACCATCGTCCCGATAAAAACCGGTGACCAGACATTCCGACATAAACGGGCCAATCTGCTTGGCCGGAAAATTCACGACTGCCATGACTTTCTTGCCAATCAATTCGTTTGCCTCATACAAGTCTGTAATCTGAGCACTGCTTTTTCGCTGACCAATATCCGGACCGAAGTCCAGAAAAAGCTTATATGCGGGCCTTCTGGCTTCAGGGAATGCTTCTACTGCGACGATCTGCCCTACCCGTAAATCGACTTTTTCAAAATCCTGCCATTCAATCAACATCACCACTCCGTATTGATTTCTATGTTGTTAACTGCCAACAGCATAACGCAGACAGGTATTTCAGATTTTGCCCAAAAGCCGATTCACTCTTTTGAAAAGCCGGAGTTGAATCAGAAGTATCTGCAGGCCTAACGGTGACGGATCTGTCGCGGTGTCTCGCCCCAGTGCGCAGAAAAGCGGCGGCTGAACGCAGACAGGTCGCTGAAGCCAACCTGCTCTGCGATATGCGAAACAGGCAAATCAGAATGAGACAACAGTGCTCTGGCTTTCTGCATCCGTTGCTGTTGCAGATACTGACCCGTTGTCATCCCGAGTTGCGCCTTAAACAATGCCTTATACTGACTCAGGCTCAGGCAGGCCAAAGCAGCCAGTTCGCTCAGTGGCGGAGACAGACTGATATCCCGGTTCAGCGCTTCAACAACCCGGGCAATACGAAGGTCACGAACGACATTCATCTTCTGATCCGCCAATAAGCCGGTAAACAAGACCGACAGACTTTGCACCAGTTCCGGTTGCGCAGACCGAGACAGTTGTAAATCCAGAAAATGACAATATGCGGCTAACTCCGGAGAAACCGTAAAAAGCGATCTTGGCAATTGCAACATCTCTGCTGGCAGGCGCTCTGTGTCTGCCACCAGAAAACGGCTTTTTTCATCAGCTTTAAACCCGTGGCGACTTGTTGCCGGAATGACAATACACTGCCCTGGCCCAACCTTTCCCCTGAAATCAGACATTTCCATGGTGATGTTTCCTGCCAGAGGAAACACCAGCTGATGATAGTCATGCGCGTGAGCACGCATTTCCAGAGAATAGCTTCGAATCGAGAGTCGGACCATCTTCGTCTTCTGTATAGTTGGCTCAAAAGTCAGTCTTAGCTTAACGAATATCACGCGGTTCACGAACCGAATTTTTTGAATAAGCGGCTGAAGAACTATGCTTTACGGTAAGTAAACCCTGAATGAAAGAAGCAAAGTAATGACAAAAGCCCTTGCCCCTGACAAACAGCGCGAACTCAGTATAGTGATTCCCTTATTTCCCGGTTTTAACCTGCTTGATGTCAGTGGGCCGATTACCCTGTTATGCGGACTTGAAGATGATGTCAGTATTACCCTGATCTCACAAAATGGTTTAGCTGTTGCCAGTCAGCAAGGGGTACAAGTCGTTGCGGATGCCAGCTTCAAAGATGACATGTTCTGTGATGTGCTCCTGGTGCCGGGCGGAAGTGGTGTCAAAGCCGGGCTGGGAAATGCGCAGCTTATTCAGTGGCTGCGGCATCAGGGCAGAAAGACCCGGATCCATTGTGCTGTCTGTACCGGCTCCGCGCTGCTGGCACAGACTGGATTACTGGATGGGAAATCAGCAACAACAAATAAACATCAGTATCACTGGGTAAGTGAACTGAACAGCCGTGTACTCTGGCGCCCTGTCGCCCGATGGGTACAGGATGAAAATACCTTTACTTCATCCGGTACGGCGGCAGGACTTGATATGACGCTGGGACTGATCACTTTCCTCGTTGGCGAAGAAGCGGCCCGGAAAGTGGCAATCGATGCCGAATATCTCTGGCGAAATGATCCGGATGACGATCCCTTTGCTCCGCTTCATGTCGTTGAGTAGCTATGTCATTGAGTAGCTATACCGTTAAATGCTTAGCCGTTGAATGCTTAGCCACTGAATCGCTTAGCTGTCTGATTCCCACATCACAGTGCATTCTTCCTCGATCGCTGCCTCGAGCATTTCGATCAGAGGTCTCGCCCGTGTCAGCATACTGATATCAGGCTCAGCATCATCCCAGGGATCCTTTTCTTTGTCCGCTTCCGCGGCATGTTGCGCGTCTTCCTGTGCCTTTGCCACCACCAGCGATTTCTGCAGGTTTTCAAGGGCTTTGGGCACGTCTTCAACATCAATAATGCCCGGGACGTTTTCGCAATACCCCATCATATGCAGCAGCTGTTTCGCGACATGACCAAACATCGTAATGTTGGCACTGGCTTTGCTGTGAAAAGTAATCAACATATCTTTTCCCCTCATTGTTCTACATTTGCCAGCGCACGTTGTTTATCACGTCTGGCAAACACGTAACCTGCAAATGCACCACCGATGACACCAAACAAGTGGCTTTCGTAACTGATCCAGCTGTGTGCCGGAATGATCCCCGCGAGCATCGAACCGTAAAAAAACATCACAATGATCGCAATGACAATCGACTTAATGCTTCGGCGTAATAATGCGTACACCAGTAAATATGCCCAGAGCCCGTAAATAATGCCACTTAAACCAATATGATAGTGCATTCGTCCGAATAACCAGACGCCGGCTCCGCTGATGGCCCAGCTGATCAGAAATACGGCCATTAACCGGGAAACACCTGAACGCGACACCAGATATCCCAGCGCCGCAAAAGATACAATATTGCTGAATAAATGCGCCCAGGAACCATGAATGAACGGATAAGCCACCAGACCAATAGAATGTGTGACATGTCTGGGCAGAAGACCGTAATCCATCAGATATCCGCCCATCAGCATATTCAGGACATGTACAACAAAACAGACAACAACGACAGCGCCAATAAAATTGATGGCATCTTTATCACTTTGATCCAACAGGCTTTCCTCCATATCTTCATTTAAAAAGTATAAGCCTGTTGATATCACAAGATAAGGAAAAGTTGTTGATTTACCAAAAAGACTGGCGCTTCTGATAAGCCCTGTCAGGATTATTGCGCTGACGAATACCGGCAATTTTGAAATTTTTCCCCAGGATCAGCCGTAGCTGACTGAAGGTTTCTTTGGCAAGCAAAGCTCGTTCGCTCCGGACCCAGCTCTTGTTTGTCGTGGACTTAATGGCTGCAATGGCATCCGGGGATGCCTGACACAGCTGATACGCAAATGTCTGCGCTGCACTCAAGGGATCATTGTGGATTTCTGTCACCAGACCTAACTGCTGTGCCCGTTCCCCGGAAATAATTTCTCCGGTCATGGTCAGCTTCATGGCGACATCCTTGGCAACCAGTTCACGCAGCGACAACAAACCTGCCATGTCGGGCACCAGCCCCCAGCGGACTTCCATAATCGAAAGCTCTGCGTCCGGGGTCGTGAACCGAAAATCGGCTCCCAGTACAATCTGTGTACCGCCCCCATAACAACGTCCTTCAATCACCGCAATAACCGGCACAGGAATCAGTCGCCAGTTTCTGGACACACGCTGCGCAAGGTTCGCATTCCCCGGCAGCCATTTTTTCAGCAAACCAAGTACCTTTTTCGGCGAAGTTGCCACACTTTTCACATCCAGCCCACTGCTGAAATTTCCGCCTTCTCCGGTCACAATCACGGCCCGGATGTCTTTGCGTGTCCGAAGCAAGCGGCTGACTTTATCCAGCTCCTGGAACATCAGAATATCCAGTGCATTCAGCTTTTCCGGCCGGTTCAGTGCTACCGTTACAATCCCCTCACTTTCTGTGATTTTCAGGCGTTGCCAGTTTGTCATGTTACATCCTTGTGAAATATCTGGTCAGTCCAGTTAAGTGTACAGACAGAATGAAAAAAAACATCCCGGTATTTCACAAACTCAGCTTCTGAGTCAGATGCGATTATTGAAAACCCATGATGGTTGCAAAAGACTGCCATTTTTTGTCCTGTGATGAGTACAATGGCTGATACGCATGAATCACAGCAATGATGCCGCCAGCCTGACACGCTGAGCCCTCTGTCCCGAACGATGCACTGAAAAGCGCATTCTCTGATACGTTTTCCGCACACCACTCCCCTCGCATTCGCCCATCCAGCCGATGGCAGAGTACGCTTATCTGCGCCTGATAGTCTTCATCTGAGTATCGCGTTGAAAAACACCAGGCACGCTCAAACTCAATATAACCCTCCACCGGATGAATCAGCACTCCAGGGATGAGGGAATCTTCGGGCGCATCTGCCCGGAGTGACTCTCGCCAGGACTCTCGCATGGATTCTTGTGGTGACTCTTTTGGGGAACTTAGCTGTATGACAGTCGTCTGCCGGATGAAATCACGGGAAAGGCTGATGATATCCATCGACGGGTGATGGTGCCGTTCATCAGCCGCAAACAGCTGATGCGCCAGTATCCCAGCCATGAACAGTGCCACGCCAAGGCAAACGAAAGCGCATCTCATGCGTTACTCCTGTCACGACTGTCTCAGTGCCTTGATTATAGAATCGGCGGAAACGCTATACTCAAAACAAACGATAACTGTACGGATATCCGGCGGGTACCGTTCAAATAACCTTCGGACAACGAGGACAAATGATATGCGAGCCTTACTGAGCCTTGTTCCCTGTTTCCTGATTCTGCTGGGCGGATGCAGCGCTAAAGTTGCGACTGATTACAATGCCAGCGTGGACTTCAGCCAGTATCACACTTATCAGTTCGCCGAAGTGCCTCAATCCTCGATTGTCAGCCTTGATAAGGATCGACTGGAAGAAACCATCAAACGAGAGTTACGTTATAAAGGATTGCAACCCGCTGAGGGTGAGGGAAAGGCTGATCTGACCGTAAATCCTTACATCCGGGAAATGACGGATTTCGATTCATACGGCACATCCGTCGGATTTGGTGTGGGTTACCGATACAGCAGTATTGCCTATTCAACGCCGGTACGTTTTCGTGAATATACCTACGGCAAACTGATCGTCGAGCTGATTGATAATAAAACAAATAAAGTGATCTGGCGTTCGATTTCCCGTCGGCAACTGTCAGAAAGCATGACGCCGTCAGCACGGCAGAGTTTTATTCAGGAACAGGTCGGAGAAATGTTTGCACAATACCCGCCATCGCGGGGCTGACAACAATAAAAAAGCGAGGAACCGGTCAATTCCTCGCTTTACAATCACAAAATCAGATCAGGCTCTCTGACGACGCTGCGCCACTTTATCAGCCAGTTCACGCAGAACTTGCTCAGTATCTTCCCAGCCAATACAGGCATCGGTAATACTCTGGCCGTAAGTCTCGACTTTTCCGTCAACAATATCCTGACGACCTTCCACCAGATGGCTTTCAATCATGACGCCGAAGATTGCCTGATTACCCTGAGCAATTTGCTCGCCGACATCTTCAGCAACCAGCATCTGACGTTTGTATTGTTTCAGGCTGTTGGCATGGCTGAAATCGATCATCACTTTCTGGCGGTGACCTGCCTGTTCCAACTGTTCAATCACAGCATTAACATGCGATGCGCTGTAATTCGGTTCTTTCCCGCCCCGCAGAATAATATGGCAATCTTCATTACCAGCTGTTGAAACAATCGCAGAGTGGCCAAACTTCGTCACTGACAGGAAATGGTGCGGCGCGCTGGCAGAGCCAATCGCATCCGTGGCAATTTTAATATTTCCGTCCGTTCCGTTCTTGAAGCCAACCGGACAGGAAAGACCAGAAGCCAGCTCGCGGTGCACCTGAGACTCAGTCGTCCGGGCACCAATCGCACCCCAGCTGATAAGGTCGCCCATATACTGTGGCGTGATCATATCCAGAAACTCACCCGCCGTCGGCATGCCCATATCGGTCAGATCAAGCAGCAGTTTACGTCCCATCCGCAGGCCATCGTTCAGCTGGAAGCTGTCATCCATGTATGGGTCGTTGATTAAACCTTTCCAGCCGACCGTGGTGCGTGGTTTTTCAAAATAAACCCGCATCACAATTTCCAGACGATCTTTCAGTTCTTCGCGAAGTTCCTTCAGGCGGGAGCCATATTCAAGCGCAGCTTTTGGATCGTGAATTGAACACGGACCGACAACGACAAGCAGGCGGTCATCTTCGTCATTCAAAATATCATGAATCGCTCGACGGGCCTGAAATACGGTCTCAGACGCATTTTCAGTTGCCGGATATTTCTCCAGCACAGCCACTGGCGGTAATAATTCTTTAATTTCTTTAATTCTTACGTCGTCTGTTTTATGCATACTGCTTACTTCCAATTAACATGTGCTGGCCTGATATGGTCAGTATCAGGCCGATCATCTACTCCAACAGCCATTTAACTTATCGCCTTCAACCGGCATGTGCAAACGGTAATTGAAAATGAATTACAGCCTGAGTCGCTGACTTTCAGCCTGATTTTGTATGTCCCAGACGACTGATCATACAAACCTGGAATTCTGTGCAGATTTTTCTCTGTTCATCCTCATGATTTACTAAGCTTTCACGCATATGCAGCAGATTGATTTAATTTACTTTTCTGCTGATTCAAAAACAGATTGCCACTCCGGCCAGATTGCGGCCAAATTCATATGCGATTCAATGGCATCAGCCAGCCTTTCAATATTCTCTGCCTTGATTTGCGCCATATCCGGTGTCTGGCTGTCAGACAGCCCGGCCCAGGTCAGGATCGCATTGCAGGCTTCCGGCAAATCAAATACGCCATGCAGATAAGTTCCGAAGACCTGTCCCTGTAGACCCACAGCCCCCTCATTCACAGGTCCTGATTGCGTCTCCAGCAGGACAGGGGCAGCATCAGCGCTGACACCCGAAGTTACCCCGGCATGAATCTCGTAACCACACACTCGAACCGGCGCCTGCCCCGGCAACGTTAACGTTCCCCGGGATTGCTTCAGCTGTTTTTCCGGCTCCAGCACTGTCTGAACCGGTAAATACCCCAGCCCCGGGCTCTGACCCGCATCGCCTTCAAGTCCGTTGGGATCTGCAACCAGTTTACCCAGCATCTGATAACCCCCGCAGATCCCCATTACTTTGCCGCCCAGACGCAAATGGCGTTCAATCTGCCGATCCCAGCCCTGTTCACGCAGGTAAGCCAGATCACTCCGGACACTTTTTGTGCCGGGAAGAATTATCAGATCAGCCGCTGGTAAAGGCTGCCCTTTGCCCACCAGATGCACATTCACCTGCGGGTGCATCCGCAGCACATCAAAATCAGTATGGTTGCTGATCCGAGTCAGTACCGGAACAACAACCTGCAACGGCCTGGCAACCTTAGTCACCTGTTCGACCGTAATGGCATCTTCAGCTTCAAGCATTAAACCGTGTAAATAAGGTAAAACACCCAGCACCGGTTTCCCGGTCTTCTCCTCCAGCCAGTCCAGTCCGGACTGCAGCAGCGAAATATCCCCCCGGAAGCGGTTAATCACGAAGCCTTTCACCCGCGCCTGTTCTGACCCAGATAGCAATGCCAGCGTCCCGTACAAATGCGCGAAAACCCCGCCGCGATCAATATCCGCCACAATGATGACTGGCACATCCGCCACTTCAGCAAACCCCATGTTTGCCACATCATTTTCACGCAGATTAATTTCTGCCGGACTGCCCGCCCCCTCAATCAGGACGGTGTCAAAATCTTGCTGTAAACGGGAAAACGAATCGAGAATCGAGGGAAGCACAAACTTTTTGTAACCCTGATAGCCGATAGCATCCATGTCTTGTACGGCTTTGCCCTGAACAATGACCTGGGCGCCGGTATCCGTGTTTGGTTTCAACAGGACCGGATTCATATCCACCGTAGGCTCAATCCCACAGGCAAACGCCTGTACCGCCTGCGCTCGGCCAATTTCCCCGCCATCAGCCGTCACAGCGCTGTTCAGCGCCATATTCTGTGGTTTGAATGGCGCGACCTGAATCCCTTTTCTGGCCAGAACCCGGCATAAACCGGCAACCAATACACTTTTTCCTGCATCTGAAGTTGTCCCCTGAACCATCAGAGCGCGATGTGTCGATTGCATTTCCAGATCTTCCCCACATTGAATAGTGACACTGTCACATAGATTATCGATACAGGATGTCTTTCTACCCTATCTGATTTCAGAGTACCAGCTGTCATCTGTACGCATTCGTACATCACAACATAAAATAGAAGGCGGAATTCATGGCTGGAAAGCATTGCGAATAACGAAATGACGAACAGTACGAGAAAGGAAACAGAGTGCACTGACGATGTCAGTGCACAACGGAGAGATTTATCCTGCCATTTGCCACATTATCCGCGATGCCCGTCTTCTTTTATCCCGCAATTTTAACCTGCGAGTTGCCCGGCAGATTTATCCGCCCTGCTTTTCGACCAGTATGCCGCCAGCAGAGAACCGGAAATATTGTGCCAGATAGAGAACAGGGTTCCCGGAATCGCTGCAACCGGACTGAAAAACTTCATGGCCAATGCTGTTGCCAGACCAGAATTCTGTAGCCCCACTTCAATCGCAATCGTCCGGCTGATGGTTTCATTAAAACCCAGCAGGCGGCAAGCGAAATAACCAGCAGCGAGACCAATGCTGTTGTGAAGAACGACAGCCAGTGCCATCACCGGTCCGACATGTACCAGACTGCCTGCATTCAGTGCCACCACAATCGCAATAATCACCACAATTGCAAATACAGACAGCAAAGGAAGCGCCGGAGCCAGCCGGGTCGTGACACCTGAAGCATAACGGTTCAGCAGCACCCCGCCCAAAACAGGCAAAAGGACAATTTTCACCAGACTCAGCAGCATCGCCCCCATGGGAACTTCAACACTCAGCCCGGCCAGAGCGCCGGTCAGCACAGGCGTCAGAAACACCCCCAGTAAAGTTGAAATCGCGGTCATGGAGATCGAAAGCGCGACATCGCCTTTCGCAAGATAGCAGATAACATTGGATGCGGTTCCCCCGGCAACACTGCCCACCAGCACCATGCCCACGGTCTGTTCAGGATTAAACCCTAGCGCCAGACTGACCACGATAGCCACCATGGGCATGACAGTGAACTGAAGCAACACACCGACACTCACCGCCCGCTTTTTCTTCACCACATCCAGAAAGTCTGACGGCTTCAGCGTTAACCCCATGGTCAGCATCACAACCGTCAGCAAGGGCACAATTGCCGTTTTCATCTCAATAAAAAAAGCCGGATATACCATGGCATATCCCGACAACAAAACGGCCCAAAGCGGAAAAAGCCGGATGACCATCCCTAGCATGTTCATTCCTTTGTATGATCTTGTTATGCCATCACTTTCTGACAAAAGTTCAACAGCCCTTCTGTCACGATTTCAGGCTGCTCCAGCGGACATAAATGCCCGGCACGGGGAATGACCTGAAGCTGACTGCCTGTCATTCCGTCATGCATGAGATTGGACTCCAGCACAGTGCGAATGCGATCTTCAGCTCCGACCATCAGCAGGCAAGGGAGCGCAAACATTTCTGCATCCTCAAAGCTGTCCCGGCGGCCAAACCACATTCTCCCCGCCTGCGCTAAAGCAGTCACCTGCTCTCCCTGACAGCTTTCCAGCCTGCGGCGAAACGATGCAACAAGCTCTGGATGTAAATTTTCTGCATCATGACCGAACTGCAATGATGTCCATGTATCAATCATTGCGGAACTGAAACTTAAATTGTCCCCGGCCTCACGCAGCATTGCCTGATATCTCAGGTTCGCGACTTCCGGTTCCAGGCCGGCGAAACTATCCATCAGGACGAGTGCCCTGACTCTGGCCGGTACCTGAACACCAAGTTCAATGGCCCAGCCGCCACCCATTGAGTGACCAATCAAACCAACCGTTTCAATTTCAAGATGATCCAGCAGCCCGCACACCGCCTGCGCATAACCGGCTAAAGTCGCACTGGCCGCAGGCGCCGGTTCTGACTCACCATGCCCCCAAAAGTCTGGCACAATACAGCGGAAATGCTGGCTGAGACGCTCGAGCTGATGTGCCCACATCCCGCTGTCCCAAAGAAAAGCATGCCCCAGAACCAGCACTTGTCCCTGTCCGATATCCAGATAACTGATCCCTTGAAAACGCTGTCTGTTTGCCGGAAAAATACCGCTCATGATTACTCCAGGTTAGATTCGTTTTTATCCGTTTGATTCTGCCATCACCCGCGGTGTGAACTTCGCTACCACCCGGTGCATGCCCTGCTGGAAGCAGAGCCAGGCCATAATACCGGCGGCAAGATTACCAAACATCGCGCCAATAAACAGACCTTTGATGCCGCCCATTAATGCTCCCAGCCAGATCAACGGCAGAAAACAGGCAAACAGCCGCAGGCAGGAAATCACCAGCGCACGCATTGGCATGCCCAGCGCATTACTGACGGAAACCATCAGCATACAGACCCCCAAAGGTCCCAAACTCACGGGCACCCACTGAAGGTGAAGCGTAAGTATTTCACGGACTGATGGGTCACTGCTGAGTAATGTCGGTAACCAGAAACACAGGGCAAGGAGAACAGCTGCAATCCCTAGCTGCCAGATGAAGACGAACTTCACCGCCAGTCTGATCAGCGTGGTGATGGCAGGCATATCCTGACGACCCAGAGACCTGCCAACCATGGGCGGCAAAGACATCGTCAGCGCCAGAACCACAACAATCGAAAAGAATTCCAGTCGGGAGCCCAGAGCCCAGGCAGCAACCGCCGCGGCTCCAAAACCAGCCACCAGTTTTGTCGCCAGCATGGAAGCCAGTGGCGGCATCAACTGGCTGAGCATGGCCGGTGCCATAATGTGAATGAGTTCTTTGACGGAACTGAGAATATTCAGCCCGCACCAGTTGAACGTCATCCAATGACGGTGAATCACAGCCGGAAACATCACCAGCATCCCGATCCCAAATGCCACGATCGTTGCCAGTGCCGCTCCAACCAGCCCCAAATCCAGAGTGAAAATGAAAATGGGATCCAGAATCATATTCAGCACACTGGTCACAACCATCATGATACCGGGCAGCACAGTATTGCCATTTGCCCGGCACAAACTGTATGCAAAATACACCATGGCGCCAAACCAGCTGCTGATCAGCCATGAGGGCCAATAGGCGTCAATCAAAGGCCATACATCACTTGGGGCGCTCAGTAGTGTCAGAATCGGGCCACGCAACAGCCAGATGCAAACCCCTATCAAAGCAACAATGGCAGCGCCAGTCAGGACAACCAGACCGCCCAGTTGCCGGGCACGTCTCTCATCCCCGCTGCCGTGCACCCGGGAAATCACCGCTGTTGTCGCAATGCCCAATCCGACCTGAAGGCCGATGATGATCATCTGCATCGGCAGAGTGAAACCCTGGGCTGCCAAAGGCAGAACGCCTAACTGGCCGATAAAGGCACTGTCGACAAGCTGAAAACTCATCAGGGAGAGGACGCCGAACATCATCGGCCAGGTCATGGAAAAAAGCTGTCGCGACAGCGCGCCTGAGTGCTGAGGATCAGCGACATTTCGTCGGAGCATAAGCAACATTCATCAGATTAAAAAAGGTAGTGTAAAGCGTTCGGTCAACAGTGCGAAGCCTGTCCAGCAGGAGTCTTTCAGACGATCCCCGCAATGCCGCAGGGATCAAGGAATAATGAAAAAGTGTTATTAGTTAGTTACAATTTTCACCAGATTAGCCGGGCGATAGTATACAGATTTCAATACCTTACCTTTTCTGATCACTTTATCTTCAAGTTCAACATCTTTTGCGCACTTCGCAATGATGTAATCCCCTTTCTGACTGCCCGTAATCTCAACGCCCTGCTTGGCATAGTAAGCCTGAGTTTCAGAAAATTCCTGCTCATTCCGGCAGACTTTACTCATGTTACTGGCATGAACTTCATCCCAGCATGGTACAAAATCAATATTCAGACGCTGTGCAATCTGCAGCAGCAAATCAATCATATAACTGACACCGAGGTTTTCTTCGAGCTGTGCATGACCCAGATGCACCAGACGACCCATCAGTACATAAACTGAATCCACAATTGCATCAGCCTGCTCAACCAGAGAATCTGCTTCTGCAAGTTCGGTCAGCTCTTCCACTGCCAGTGAAGTATGCAGCTGATCCATTTGCTCATTCAGAGTCGACGGACTCTCAATGTCCAGATCAAACGTCGTGCGAAACTCTCGAATGTCACGATACAAGTGGTCAAACAATGCCTGATCCAGCACAGTCAGCTTCATACTGAAATTCCTCATTTTTTCATCATTATTGCGCAAGCCGGGGAACCGCTGTTCACAGGGGGCAGGCTGCCGCAGTCATCAAGTGGGCGCATCGTATCACACTTCCTGACTCGCTTTCACAGATCTTGATAATGCCTGACGCTCTTTTGACAACCTGAATACTATTTGCTCGGTATGCAGGTATTTAAATAACATCATGCTTAATATGCAACAATGTTTTGTGATTCATCTCTCAGAAAATCTCAATTGGTCACCTAAAATGCGACCATCGTTTCATAAAAAAGGTGATGCTTATGTGCCCTCACTGCAAAAGCAAAAGTGTGCCTCAGCGAATTCGCCGGTCTTTTTTCGACAAAATTGTCCACAAAAACAGCCACAAATTTCAGTGCAGCAGTTGTAACCAGCGATACTTTGTCAAACTGGGAAGCTATGTGGGCAGCGCCACGGTCGGGCGCTGAGACACGCACTTCCATTTCGTCATCGAACTGTTATATTTCAGGCGCATACTTCAGGTTCAATGATCCTGTTTCTCCGGCCTTATTGATTTCAACGGTACAGAATACTTATGATTTCCGGACATCGCGGAGCCGCTGCGCTGGCTCCAGAAAATACACTTGCCGGGCTGCAGGAAGCAGCCAGAAGCCACATTCAGTGGGTTGAAATGGATACCCAACTGTGTGCTGACCTTATTCCGGTCATGTTCCATGACGCAAAAGTAAACCGCTGCACCGATGGCCGCGGAAAAGTGCGGGAACTCGATCTTGCCCAACTGAAAGCGCTGGATGCCGGCAGCTGGTTTGGACCTCAGTTTACCCATGAGCGGATTCTGACGCTGGACGAAGCGCTCAATGCCTGCCATGAGTACGGGTTGAATCTGAACCTTGAAATCAAAGTTCACGACGACCATGAAACTGAACTTCTGGTTCAGCAAGTCGCACATACCATTGCCAGCAATGGTATTTCAGCCGATGAACTGGTGCTTTCCAGTTTTTCTGCAGATGCCGTATCACATTGTCAGAAACTGATGCCGCATATTCGCAGAGGATTGATTTGCGAGAAGCTGCCCAAGAATCTCTTTGCTTTAGCCGATCAGCTTGAACTCTTCAGCGTGCATCTGGATTACCATTTACTGAATGCTCCGCTGGCGAACCAGATTAAACAAGCGGGGCTGGATCTGCATATCTGGACCATGAATCAGCCAGAGCTCGTTGATCAGTTTTATCAATGGGGCGTTGATATCATCATTACAGACAATCCTCCTCTGCTGCTGCAAGCCTGATGATGGCCGGGGGATGCCCGGCCAGTTTTCACGACTTCCGCTTAAATTTTCAGCCAATACGCAAATCTGCTGCCACAGACGATAATTATTGCTCTATAATCCCCGGTTTTGGTCTGTCATACCAAACGGAATCATCTAACCTGAAGGTTGTTTCGTTCGGTATACCGTCTGTAGGAATCTAAGATGTCTTTTGCTTCACAAAATTTTGCTCCGGAAATTGTTCGCGCACTGGATGAGTGCGGTTATGAAAAAATGACCCCTATTCAGCAGAAAGCGATTCCTGCTGCCCGTCGCGGCGAAGATATTCTGGCGAATGCCCAGACTGGTACGGGCAAAACGGCTGCCTTTTCTCTGCCAATCATTCAGCGCATTGCGGACCAGCCGAAACCACGTAAAGGATTCAGTACCCGGGCACTGGTGCTTGCGCCAACCCGTGAACTGGCAGAACAGATTGCACGCAATATTTCTGATTACAGTCAGTACCTCGACTTAAAAGTACTTGCTGTTTTTGGCGGCAAAAAAATGTCCAGTCAGGAAAAACTGCTGGAAACTGGTGTCGATATCCTGGTTGCCACACCTGGCCGCCTGCTGGAACATATCGAGCTGGGTAATGTGTCTCTGGCGAACCTGGAATTTCTGGTGTTCGACGAAGCCGACCGGATGCTGGATATGGGCTTTATCGGCGATATTCGCACAATAATGAGCGGCATCCAGGGACATCCGCAAACGATGCTGTTCTCCGCGACCTTCTCCGGCATGATGAACAAGCTGGCCGGAGAAATTCTGCAAAAGCCAAAACGTATTTCGGTGACTCCGGAAAACTCAACCGCAGAAACCGTTGCGCATGTTGTCTACCCGGTTGATGAAGATCGGAAACGCGAATTGCTGTCTGAACTGATCGGTAAAAAGAACTGGCAGCAGGTTCTGGTTTTCGTCAACTACAAAGAAACAGCCAATGAGCTGGTCCAGGAACTGAAACTGGACGGCATCAAAGCCGTGATTTGTCATGGGGATAAAGCGCAAAGTGCCCGCCGCCGTGCACTGGAAGAATTCACCACAGGCAAGGCCCGGGTGATGGTTGCCACAGAAGTTGCTGCCCGTGGACTGGATATCCAGGGTCTGCCGCATGTCGTGAACTATGACATGCCATTCCTGGCAGAAGACTATGTCCACCGGATCGGCCGGACCGGACGTGCCGGACAGCAGGGCCATGCGGTTTCCTTCGTCAGCCGCGAAGAAGAACTGACTCTGTTGCAGGTAGAAAAGATTATCAAGCAACGTATCCGCCGGGTGCTTCTGGAAGGCTACGAGCCGGCGAAACGCGATGCTCTGATCGAAAAACTGAGCACCAAAGCGGCATACCGGGATCGTAAAAGCCGTACCAACAACCCGGATCAGTCTGCTGCTGAGCGCCGGATGCGTTTACAACGTGCCATCCGTAACCGGACCAGCGCACCGAAAACGCTGAAGAAATAAGAAATACATCCCCTGGCAATGCCGGGGGATTTTATTTCAGCGTCATCTGTCAAACCGCCAGACTGATTTTCAATCACCGTTATCACCTCTTGTGATCAGACTGAAACAGCCCACCTGCCGACTTCATATTCTTTATCGCCATCGGTAAACTGAACTACACTTTTCCGGTCTGGCAGCAGGGAGATATGGCATGAATACAGAGTCTGAGGTCATTCATTTCATTGCTGAGTTTACTTCGGTCGATGCAGAAAAAATCTCTCCAAGCACTTCCATTAACTTTGATTTAGGCGTTGATGGAGACGATGGCGCTGAATGACTCAATGCATATTCCTTGCGATTTAACGTAGGTCTGAGCCCGGTTAGCGAAACCTATTTTGGTCCCGAGGGGATTCCCCCTTCACTTTTCATTTTCTGATGCATTGGATTTTTCGACGAAAACTAAATCACCTTAAGCCATTACCTGTGTCACAGCTGGTGAAATCCGCAAAAGCAGGGGTATGGGTCGCAGATAAAAATATGGATGGCTGAAGCTGGTTTCCCGGTCAAAACAATCGACGATACGCCATTTTCTCTTATCTCAATCTCTGCCTCTGATTTTCTCTTCGAGAGAGTACATCACCTGTCTGTAGCAAAAGGCTTAAACGGGGCACGACTTCCGCCCCGTCTATCTGACGTACAGACACCTTCAAGATATTCCGATGCCCGTTTTGTTGCCACGATAGCTGAAATAGCCTGTCACATCGCCGGGTTATCAATCCGATTCCAGAAGCACACTTTCTGGTTGCTGCGCTTATCCACCAGCCAGCTGTAGTTACAATTATCGTCGTAGCTGTAACGTCCGGTTTGCACCTGATACGGCCCGAAACTGCTGCCTTGCATGGACTGGAAACGTCCCTGATATAGCAGTGAGAAATGCAGGTGCGGTCCGGTTGATGAACCGCCTTCGCACAGCGCAACCGATTTCTGGCTGGCATAGACACCAAGTTTGGTGTTCTTGCTCACCCACTGTCCGTTCGAGACCAGAATTCCGTCCATGTGGTAATAGTTGGTTCCCCAGCCATTGGAATTGGTTACACGGACCTGACAACGGGACAGCACAGTGACGTATCCATCATGCGCGGCTGTCACACTGTAGGTTGCCCCACCCCAGGATGGCCAGTCGTAGGACACATCAATCGAAGATAGCGGGAAGCCAGAACCGCTGTGCGCATGCGGGCCATTCGGCACCCAGTTATACCCTTGGCGCCAGGGCATTTGCATGAAACCATAAGGAGGCGCAACCGCATTCAGCGTCCTTGCTTCAGCATGGCTGGCCTGACTCTCAAGCGCTGGTGCTGGTTCACCAAACCATGCGATATATTGTTTTGACCATGCCGGCGCCAGCTGACTGTCGTTCAGAGTGCTGAGAATCGCAAGTGTCGAAGCATTCGCGGGCAGCTTCGTGTCTGCGTCATAGCGATAAAAATACTGTGAAAGATGATTCGCGATCCGTTTGATTGCGGCTTTGATATGCGTCACTTCAGCGTCAGTGATTTCAGACTCCGGCTCCCACTGTTCCGATAACTGCAGGGTCACCAGAATGACTCGCGGATCAACACCCGTTGCACCACTCCAATGCATTAACGTTTCTTCCAGCGACAACCAGTTCGGCGCATAAGTCTCAAAGAAAGTGCTGGCGTCAAATGGATGCTGATAAGGTCTGAACACAAAATCGGCATCAGATACCACCGTCTGAACCTGAATACCCTGTTGTTTGATTTGTTGCGGTACGGATGAACCCGCAACCGCCGGATACAAGTCGTGTGCGAATGCAGCCTGACTTGTGAGATAAGATAAAGCCACTAACGTGATTAACTTTTTCATGATTATTTTTTCTCCAGTTGCATGATATGCACTAAGGAGTCTGGCAGGGTAAGAAACAAACCGGAGAGATGTCTGAAAAATTGCGAGTCGATTTAAATTAGATTGTATGCACCTGTAATTGATAATATTAAAAGTGGTCATGTAATAAAAACGACAGCCAGAAATAAACTGTAACTCTCCTCCCTCATTTTCAAGAATATTAAATCATTGATCATGATATGACGAACCTCCATTCATGAAATCAAAATAGTCGTTTATCATTCAAATTTTTTCAGACAAGCTGACTCATGAAATATCCTCAAATTAATATTTACAGACAAAGGAGAAGCAAGGTTATCTCTGTTTAAAAAAATGACGTTTGTGATGGCTTTAAGCCTTCTTTCCCCACTTACTTTTGCAAATACCGGGGCGAATCAGACCATCGAACAAATCTATTATTGTGCTGAAGACTTTGCATTAAAAATGAGCGGGGGAGACTGGTATCTGGTTCAAAAAAGCGTTGTGGGAGAAAAGAAGTTTGACCACTTTCTCTCTTTATCGATGTACATGATGTCGACCGGAAAGAAAACAGCAAATATTTTCCCCAAAGAACCCATTGAAACCTGGTGTGGGAAATCCGGATTTAAACCAATCACAATTCTGAGCGTTCAAAACTGAGCGCACTGATATTCAGGGCTGCTGAAATACAGCCCTATCTCCAGAGAGCATCTTTCCAGTCATCATGCACTCCCCTTACAGCCATCGTCTGACCGTCATCTGATATCGTAAATACTTTTCTCCAAAGCACTGAATCATCGCACGCTCTTCGGGCAGGATCTGAAAACGATTCATATAAAGAATAAAAGCGATCACCCCGAAAATCAGAAAAGGTGACTGAAGGAAAACGGCCTGTGCCACCAGCAGGCTTGCAAATCCAACATACATCGGATTCCGGGAACGCTGGTAAACCCCAGAAACAACCAGCTCAGAGGCTTTTTCCGGCTGTCGTGGATCCATTGTCGTCTGACTTTTTCTGAATTCTTTGACACCAGAAACGGCAAACCAGCAGCCAAAAATTGCAATCAGCAAAGCAATGCTCGTCGATGGGACGGTGCCCAACGCCATTGATGGCAGATATGGTGCGAGCAAACCCATGATGATCGCGATTATCCCCATCACCAAAAGCGGGGGGATCTTATTTTCCAGCGTTTGCATTCAGCCTCCTGTCGCGTCTTCCAAATCAATAAACGGGCATCTGATATCGCTAAGCAAGACTCACCGTCGCTTTCTTCTCAGCCTGTACCGTGAACAGGAGGCCCTTCTGTGCTGGCGAGACCCGAAAATACCCGCCATCGGATGAGAGCTGATGAGCTTCCAAATCTTCCTGTCCCAGTTTTTCCAGCCAATAAGGGGCCAGCGAACATTGTGCCGAGCCTGTGGCTGTGTCTTCATTGATGCCAATCTTAGGAGCAAAGTTTCGCAGCACATAACCACTTTTGCCCTGAGATGCCGTGAGTATCACAGCATGATGGTTTTTCAGGTTTTTTATCAGAGTGAAGTCTGGCTGATAATCCCGGACCTGTTGTTCACTGTCCAGCACGATGACTAAATCGCGGGTCGAGAACACATCTGCAGGCGTCAGCCCCAGCCTCTGAGCATCCTGCCAGTTTTGCTGATTGCGTGTCCCTTGCCAGGCTGGCATTTTCATACGGTAACTGTTCCGCATATCATCGTCTGCACGATCGGCTGCACGCTCAATCACCACATTGCCATGCGGACTGAACAAGGACACGGTGTCCTCCTCTGCAGTCTCTAAAATACACGCAGCAGCAGCCAGACTGCCATGACCGCACAAATTAATTTCCGCATCCGGGCTGAACCGCCGAATGTCATATCCCTCAGCACGTTCGACAAGAAACGCGGTCACAGGCTGCGCTAAAATTTGGCTGATCCGGAGCAAAGCTTGCGCAGTAGGCCAGTTCTTAAGCATTACGACAGCCGCGGGGTTCCCTTTCGCGCATTTCCCACGGAAAGCACGGCCGGTAAAAGCATGAATGATGTGAGCTGTCAGCGCTGTTTCCTGATGAATGTCCATTCCCGGCCTCCGGATCAAAATCAGCAAAGCCATTGGCTTTGCTGATAATCGTTACAACATTTGTATTATCGGCGTTCTTCTGTGAACAGTTTCTTGAAGAAATCCGACAAATCAATTTTTGCCAGATCTTTAAATTCACCCGCATCATAGAAACGTCCTTTACACGTCGGGCAGCTTTCAAACCAGATATGCGGCTGCTTCGGGTCAACTAACCTCAGCAACTCATTGTTGGGACAGACCGGACATTGAATCTGATCAATTTTATTGAATGACTTTCCAATATTCGCATCACCGATGTCCACGGTATCCGCCAGAGGTTTCATTTTTTCAATTTCATAGGCATCCAGCCACAAACCTTTACAAGCGGTACAACGCTCAATATCGCCCAGCGGGGTTGTTACATGTTCAAAATTCGAATGACACTTCGGACACTGCATTCGAAACTCCTTTCATTATTATCATTGATTTCAGATACATATTACATTCACCCGAACTGATACCGATAGGCAAATTGACTCATAAGTCATGATTCTGTGATACAGGAACAAGAAAGCAGAATTGTCTGACAGTGAAAAGCCGCCCTGTAGAGCGGCATGATGCTCAAGAGCGCTGTTGTAATTGAATCGATCGCAGGGCTTCCGTCACCAGTTGGTGATCGTCTTCCTGGGGCAGACCGGAAACCGTCACAGCCCCAAGGAGTCCGCCGTTTTTCACACGGATCGGAAAGGAGCCGCCGTGGGCACAATATTCACTCGCATCAATGTGCGGCTGACTTTCAAACTCACGCTGTTTCTGAGCATTATAACGCCCGAGATAGTAAGAGCTTTTGGCAAACCGCAGCACACTGTTCCGTTTCCGGCGAATCCAGTCCTGATGATCGCCGCTGGTCTCCGGCATCGCATACGAAAATAACACCTGCCCGAAACCATAGACTTCGATGGCCACAGCAGCCTGTTTCGCTTCCGCACTGCTTTTCAGCAAACAGCCTAACACCCAGGCTGTTTCATGGCTGAAATAATCCAGCTGTAAACTGACTTCTTGTTCCGCCAGAACTTCCAGTGTCAGGCTCATGCGTCCACCTTCATGGTTTGACCCAGCTTGCTGCTTTCCAGCGCCAGTTGAATCAGTCTGATATTCAGCAAAGCTTCCTCCGCCGGTACCGGATTCGCAGCGCCCAGCCGGATAGCATTCGCCACACCGGCAAAGAAATGCTGATAGCCGCCCAGCTCGGTGGGAATCACCTGTGAACCCGTTTCCTGATGGAACTGACCATAGTGTGAAGAGGGTTCCTCAGCCCAGGCTGGCAACTCAGGTTTCACGCCAGCTTTCAAGTACTCTTCCTGCGGATCCAATCCGTATTTTTCATATTTCCCATGCGTACCCAGCACCTTATATCGCAGATTTGGTTCCGGGCTGTACAGGTTGGCATGCAAATGCACAAAATGCTCAGGGTAATGCAACACCAGATTGAAATAATCGATGGTTGTTGCACCCGGGCGCATGATTTCGCACTGTGCGGTCAATGCCTGCGGTGCACCAAATAAGGCCAGCGCCTGATCCAGCAGGTGCGGCGCCAGATCGAACAATATCCCACCGCCGTCTTGCGCCTGCTCTCGCCAGCGCTGGCGAACAACCGGCCGGAAACGATCGAAATGAGATTCGAAATATTTCACTTCCCCCAGCTTGCCTTCATCGATCAGCTTTTTCACCGTCAGGAAATCACCGTCCCAGCGGCGATTATGAAACACACTCAGCACCAGCCCTTTTTCTTCCGCCAGTCGGATCAAGGTTTCCCCGTCTTCCACTTTCGTGACAAAAGGCTTTTCAATAATCACATGTTTGCCGTTTTCAAGCGCCAGTTTTGCCAGGCGAAAGTGAACGTCATTCGGCGCGGTAATGATCACCAGCTCCGCATCACTTTCCACCAGCATCGTATCGGCATCTCCGTAACAGGTGATACCCGGAAAATCGGTTTGAACTGCCGCCTGCTGACTGCTGCTGATTGCGGTCAGTTCCAGCGCTGGCAGCGCCTGAATAAAAGGCAAATGGAACGTTTTTGCAGAAAATCCGTAGCCAACAACGGCCGTTTTTACGGGAGCATCAAACATATCAGCGTTGTCCTTGTGTTGTGTCTGCCACAATCACCTGAATCTCATGGTGATCAAAAAGTTCGGCATAAGCGGTGGTCAGGGGTTGATCTGTAATCAGTACGTCAATCGCATCCAGTGCACAGATATGGTGAAAGTTGTCCTGCCCGATTTTGTGCTGTTCACAGACCAGAATGACCTGCTGGGCCTGAGCCATCATGGCTTTTTTCAGCGAAGCTTCCTGTTCATCGTTGGTCGACAGCCCGTGTTCAGACAATGCGCAGACGCCGATAAAGGCTTTATTCACTCTGTATTCCGCAAGCTGTTTTTCTGCCTGTGCCCCCAAAATGGCACGGTGGAAGGTATCAAATTGCCCGCCCAGCAGATGGACACTGACGTCCGGAGTCCCGGCGAGCTGCTGGAGAATATCGACGGAGTTCGTGACGACAGTCGATGGCTGGCTGAGATGGCTTGCCAGTAAAGTGTGTGTCGTACCGGTATCCAGCAGTAAAGAGTCATTCGCTTCCACCAGTGTCGCCGCATATCGCGCGAGACGCTGTTTCGCTTCACTGATCACTTTTCCGGCATAGGGTTCAAGATGAGCACTGACCGCTGCCCGGACTGCACCGCCACGAATCCGCTGAATGCCGGGCTGCTGCGTCAGCTTCACCAAATCACGACGTGCGGAATCGCGCGACACTAAAAACTGTTCACAAATATCATTCAAAGTCACTTTACCTCGCTGTTCGACCAGCGAAGTTAAGTGAATCAGACGTTCCTCCTGTGTCATTCACCCATAACCACTTAAGTAATTTTAAGTGATTATGAATGAAATCCTGGCAATTGCCAAACAAAAGCGAGAGCAAGGTGAAAGTGATTGCGAAAGCTATGCGATCAAAGAAGAACCAGCAGAGTCCCCACTTCATCCACTCACAAGTTTCGCCGGTACTCGTCCGGGGTCACGCCCATCAGACGGCGGAACATTGCGATAAAGGCTGAGGCGCTGGCATAGCCGAGATCGTGGGCAATGTTTTCAACTTTCCCGCCAGCCTCCAGCATGGGCATGGCTTTGACCACGCGTAATCGCTGCCGCCATTCCGACAGCGGCATTCCGAGATCTCTTTGCGCACGCCGCATCAGGGTACGTTCCGTCGTGTGCGCCTGCCGGGCGAATTCTGTCAGTGAGGCATTGCTGCCGGGATCGGCTTCCAGCCAGCTCAGTACTTTACTCAGCGCCGTATCCGTGGAGGTTGGCAGATAACTGCCCAGCGGCGTGGCGTCACCGAGCTGATCCACCAGTACAGTTAATAACCGGGTTTGTGCCTCGGAATAAGGCAAAGTGGTTTGGGTCTGGCGAAGATGTTCCAGCATCGCTGTAATGAGTGGACTGATTTCAAGCGCACAGGTCGTTTCCGGCATGCGTCCGCACAAGCTGGCATCGATATAAAGAGAACAATGCGTCACTTCGTAGCGATTCAGTCCCTGATGTTCAACGTCAGGCGGCAGCCAGAGACCGTACTGAGACGGCGTCAGATACTGACGATTCCCGATCTTCACTTCCATGATACCACTGAAGGAATACACAAATTCTCCCCACGGGTGTCGATGAACCGGATACGTGGCATCAGCCGGCATGCAGGCCGTCCGGAACACTACCGACGCGGGTAATTCTGTGCTGAATGGCGGGCTGTGAAATTGCTTTCCGGGAATGCTCATCAATCATTCTGTCATTTCATCGTTATCAGTTGTCGTATTCTAGCTATATCCCTGAATCACGACAACGCATACTGTGAACAGGATGTTAAGAAGCAGTAGAGGATTGCATGAACGAGCGGAAGCCAGTCGACACCACCGCAGTGAGTATTATGGTGGTGTTTTGTTTTGTCATGGGATTGCAGCAAATTTTCCTGAAAGCTACCGGCGACGACATTGCACCGATCCTCCAGATTGGCATCCGATCTGGCATTGCCGCCGTTCTGGTTTGTCTTTATGTCGTACTACGGCGCAAGCGCCTGTTTTTCGCCGATGGCAACTGGAAACCGGGTCTTCTGGTCGGCACCTTGTTTGCACTGGAATACCTGTTCCTCGGAGAAGCGCTGCGCTACACCTCAGCCGCTCACGCGGTGGTGTTTCTGTACACATCGCCTGTATTCAGTGCGCTGATGCTCCATTTCCTGATCGATTCAGAGCGCCTGTCACCAGCACAATGGGCAGGGATTCTGCTGGCCTTTGGCGGTATTGCCGTTGCGTTTCTTCTGCATTCGGAAGCGCGTGTGGCTGTCTCCCAGCCAGACCAGCTCTGGGGCGATTTTCTTGCGCTACTTGGCGGACTGGCATGGGGCGCGACGACAGTTCTGATCCGCAGTACTAAACTGGCCCGGATCTCCTCAGAACAGACTCTGCTGTATCAGCTGACCATGGCCTTTGTGATTCTGGTTGGCGCCGCATTCATCATGGGACAGACTCAGATCAACCCAACGCCGCTGGCAATCGCGAGCGTCGCATTTCAGACGTTCATCATTTCCTTTGCCGGATTACTGCTGTGGTTCTGGATGCTCAATACTTACATCGCTTCCCGTTTAGGGGTGCTGTCATTCATGACACCACTGTATGGGGTTGTACTGGGGGCCTGGCTGCTGGACGAAGCTATCGAGCCCGGATTTGTGTACGGCGCAACCATGGTCATCACCGGAATTGTGCTGGTCAGCGGTCACAGTTGGCTCAAACAGCTGTTCTTTGGCAAACAGCGTCAAAACGATATCCAGGCCGACAAGTCCTCAGAAAGATAAGCGCCTGCTTATCGCAAAACAGAACAAATAAAAAAGGCTCAGGGGGATTGCACCTGAGCCTTGAATTCAACGTTCAAACGTTCACATACTCACGCGTTCGATAATGCCAGCCTTGCAGCAAAACCGATAAACAGTGTCCCCATGAGCGTATTGCCGAGTTGTCGGGCCCGCTTGCTGGCTTTCACCAGCCGGGTCACATACGAGCCGGCAAAAATCAGGACACTGAGGAAAATCAGGCTGAACACCTCCAGCACCGCCGCCAGAATCATAAATGGAATTGCGGGGCTGTCAAACGTCATATCGATAAACTGCACAAAGAAAGACACGTAAAACAAAATGGCCTTCGGATTGGTCAGACTGAGGATCAGGGCTTTTCGAAAAACCCGCTTTCCGACTGTCGCAGGTAAGGCCTCCTCAGATTCACCGGGTTGAAAAGCGCTGTAGACAATCTTGCCGCCAAGAAACAACAGATAGATTGCCCCCAGATACCGTACCAGTGTGAAGAGGATCGGCGTGGTCTGAATCAGGGTCGCGACGCCGGCATAGGCGCAGAAAATCAACACCGCATCTCCGATGAAAACACCCAAGGCCGCCATATATCCCGGGCGGATTCCTTGGGTCATTCCGGTTTTCAGTACAAACAATGAATTAGGGCCAGGCAAAAGGACGATAAACATGGCCCCGACCACATAAGCCCAAAAATTCAATACGCCGTAATCAGCAAACATAGCCCTTCCCCTTCAACCGACTGAGTTCTTACTGTTTCACAGCACTATAAACGGTTTGAGCACGGATGCAATTGGCGTATCCGATTGCGATGAAATGAACTATCAGTACGCTCAGCCCACTGGGATCAGCTGCTGCCAAAGCGGGTTATCCACCAGCAGCCAGAACGCTACAACCATCATCAAAGCAAAATAGATGAGTCCCTGAATTTTCTGGTTTTTCCGGTTCCCGGAAAGTTTCGCCAGCAAACCGCCCGCCCAAATCCAGACCAGATGCATCAATATATTCAGCACAGCAAGCCATGCAACCAGCACCCAAATCGCATGCTCGCCGAACTCCTGCTGCGCTTTCTCCGAAAACAGGGAGAACATGAGCAACACCAGCAACCAGCCTTTACTGTTTAGCAACTGGATAAGCACCCCATCGGTAAATCCCAGATGTTTCACTTGTCCATTCGCCGTGTGCAAACTAGTTTTTAAAAATCCCTTTGCCAGATACATGATGTAACAGGCCCCGACAACCTGTAACAGTTGCAAAACCAGCGGATTTTCGTGAATCAGTGCGCCTAATCCCAGACCGATCAACAGCGACTTCATCAGGAAAACAGTATCAATTCCCAGTAACAAAGGTATGGAACGCCGGACACCGACACTGGCCCCCGATGCCGCAAACACAATATTGGCCGGCCCCGGACTAAAGACCAAAGGAAACATCACCCCTAACCAAAGCAATAAAAAACTCATTCATTCACCTCCAGATTCAACAGTGAATGCATGGTATTGCGTGCCGGTCATTCCTTCTTGTACAAAATTGCAGGCCAGGCGTCAGACGAGATAATGCTTCGGCGGTACCCCGAAAGCACGCTTGAAATTGCGGGTGAAATGGCTCTGGTCAAAGAAGCCGCAGCTGAGTGCCGTATCGACACAACTGTGCCCGCTCATCAGCAACCCTTTAGCTTTCTGCACTTTCAGCAGCAGCAAAAACTGATGCGGTGTCAGCCCGTAATGCGCTTTAAAATAGCGGATCAGTTGATATTTTGTCAGGCCACTGACGGCTTCAAGCGCTTCTAAAGAAACATTCTCCTGCCAGTGGTCATGAAGATAATCTCTGACCTGTTTTGTCCGGTTCTGCGCTTGACCCGCAAGTTCATGTGCGGGCTTCGCCGTGCCGTATTGAGTGAACAAATGCTCGAGAGCGAGTGTCAGCAACGACGACTGCGTTAAATTCAGACTGGGAACTTCCAGTGCAATATGACACTGCAAAAGCCGCCCGAATAAAGCAGGATTATCGATTAAAGAGGTATTTATCACAGGCTCTGCGTGCTTCTCGCTGGCATCAAAATAGCCCGAGATAAATTCAGGCGGGAAATAGAACATCCGGTAACGCCATCCCTGCTCGCATCCGGCGAACCCCGTATGAACCTCGGAAGGGTTAATTGCGACCACGTGGTGCTGAGGGACAACAATATTGTTACCCCGATAAAAAAGACCTTCAGCACCCGATTCAATCACGCCAATCGCTAATTCATCATGCCAATGCCGTGAAAATTCAAACTGCTGAAACGAAGCCGACAATAGCTCAACCTCTGGTATTCGTGCAGGACGCCAGAGTTTTGAAAATTCCTTTTTCTGTGGTTTTTCCCGCATCGCGGTTACCTCACCGCCTCAAACCAACGGGAAATGGACTCAATTGCTTTCATCATTTGCCCCATCTTCCTTGTGCAATGGGACACATCATCACATCCGCCAATATGGATTACAATGTCCGACCGTCGAAATACTTCACTGGAATGACGTCTAAATCGATCTCATCCAGGCATCGGATATTCACTGCGACAATAGCATTTCCCTGCTGGTCTTTGCCTTCACCATAGGGATGAATTCCGCAGGTCGGACAGAACCGATGTTGAATCACATGTTTGTTAAAGGTGTAAGTGCTTGCTGCGCTCTCGGGCGTGAGTAAACGAAACTGACTGCGAGGGACAAACCACAATAACGATCCTTTGCGCCGACAGATAGAACAGTTACATGCCAAAGCTTCCTCAATCTCGCCTTCGGCCTCAAACGCAATATTTCCGCAGTGGCAGCTACCTGTATATTTCATGCTCTTTCCCCTCGTCAGGTTCATTCTGAAGTCGGACGGCGACTGCTTGATGCAATCGGATTGAGTATAGCTTGGCAACGAAACTACAACTCAGCATTCACAATGCGTCGATTTCAAAACAGTTTTTTGCATCCAAAGCGAACTGATAGACTCACCATTTTTTTGGGCGTAATTTTGAAAAATACCGACCTCTTTAAATCCGAACTTCTGATGTAAAGCCACAGAGGCATCATTCGGCAGAGCAATCCCCGACAGTACACAACGCACCGGCTGGCTTGCCAGCGTTTCCAGTAAAGCAGCCATGAGTGCACTGCCTGTGCCTTTTCCTTTTGCATCCGGATGGAGATAAATGGTCACTTCAACCGTTTCCGAAAAAGCCGGACTTGGCCGGTAAGGCTGGCTGCAAGCAAATCCCGTCACGGTTTGATTTTCGATCGCGACAAAAAGTTGATGCGGGGAATCTGGCTGAAACTGTGCAAACCAGTCATTGCGATTCCCTAACGTCATCGGCTCAGTTTCAAACCTTGCGTTTGTCTGCGCAATATAATGATTAAAAATGGCAGTGATTGCGGGAATGTGAGTCATGGTGCCTCTTATGATTTGTGTCATATTTATTTCATCGTGAGTTTGAGAAGCGAAAATCATGGCGAATCAATCGTTTATTTTCAAGTGCAATGCTATGACTACTATGCATGGATAACATTTTTATTTATATAATAGTTTAATTAATGTATCTTCATATTTTTCTTTTGATGGTAACTCAGGGAAATATTCTGAAAGATTTATATCTTCAAATCCCTCTTGCATACTCTTTGAAAGATATAAATCATCATAAACTTTTATTTCATAGTTTTCACCGGCATCATATATATAATTTATTTTCGTGAGAGGTGTATCTTCCTCCTTTTGAATTACTCGGTATATGCTTCCATCCTGCATTCCCCAGGCACCCGATTTTATCACTCGAAAACCTAAGCTTTTCCCTAAAATTTTTTCAGGTTCATTTGAATCATATATATTGTAAACCAAATTCTGTCTATCATAGTTGCAGGTAAATAAAGTATCTTTCACTCCAAAAGATCCACCAGATTTGCACTCAGCAGAAAGATAACTCCCTCTTTTGGGGTTTTTGAACCCAGGCATATCGTAAATAATCTGATCTCCATCACCTTGTACAGACTGTAAAAAATCGTTGTTGTTTTTTACTTTTGCGATAGCCTTATTTTCTTTATTTATAATGAAAAATCTATTATTTGCATCATCAAAATCATAACTATATAAAACTTTAAAAGATATAACCTCTTGCGATTCTAGTGTCAATTGTGCTGTCTCACCATCATTATTAATTAACGCTATTTTTCTATCGTCATCCCATGACTCTACAAAACATCGTCCCGAGGTAACCTCATTACCTTTTCTAAGCTTCAAATCATAAAGAGTGCAACCATACCCATTTTTATATGATGTGGAAATTATATATCTTCCATCAGGAGAGCGATTAGGTTCAGTAAAATAGCCAAAGGGTAAAACACTTGATCCAAAGTCATCATGAGTTGCAATAAGTTTGACATTCTTTCCATCTACTCCCATCGAATAAATATTATAATAATCATCTCCATTTTTTCTTGCTTTAAACAATACTCTTGGGATTTCATTATTTTCATCCCAATTTTCATACCCTAATTCTTTAGGGATATTTACGCTTAGGCTCCAAGAGATGACATCACCTTTTGATTTCCAATGCTTTAATTCAATTGCCTTGACAATTAAATCCAGCTGCTTCTGATAATCCTCATCATAAGCTAACTTCTCTTCAATCATCTTCCAGGCTGGGTATGCCATTGACCCAAGGCAGATAACAACCAAGCTTAAATCCAGTATTTTTTTATTCATAGTATATTCCATATTAATATAGACAATAAACAAAATGTTAATTTGTGAAATTTATAATTGTTATTTACAAACATTAGAGAACAACCATATTATTGATTCACCAATTTACACCAAGTCATTTAAATCATATTTACCCCCTTCCACCAAACTTCATTTTATAATATGCTTCACTATATTCTTCTTCAGTTGGTAGTCTCGGGAAATATCCAGTTAAGTCAACCTGTTCAAACTTATCCAAAATATCTTTTGATAAATAGATATCATCATAAACAAGCATTTCATATTCTTCACTTATCTCATAATAATAAACTATCGATTTAAATACACTTTGTTCGTTATTTCTAATAACTCTATAGAGCCTTTCATCCTGGAATGCCCATTGCCCAGGCTGAATCACCCAGAATCCAAAGCTTTGGAATGCTCTTTGTTTTGGGTTGTCCATTTGATACACTGGATATTTTTCATTTCCTTCATCATAGCCACATGTAAAATATTTTCTATCCGCACTATAATATCCACCATCAGCACATTCTTCTGGTAATACATTATCTCTTATTGGATTTTTAAAACCAGGCATATCATAAATAACTTGCTTACCATCACCTTTTATTTTTTGAGTAAAATTATTTTCCTCTGTTATTTTAGAGAACATTTTATTACCATTACCCATTGTGAATAATCGACCATTCCCTTTCTCAAAATCATTGCCGTACTGGTCTTCAAAAAATGCTATTTTATTTGAATCAACATCTAAAAAACCACTTTTACCAGAGTTACTGATCAATGCCGTTTTACTGTCAGAAGACCAATAGTCCACCCGGCAATCGTGTGGAGCGAATCTAATACTTATTTTCTCTTTAATATCGAACTTAGTGCACCAGAAACCTTTATTAAATAATGTTGTTATAATAAATCGACCATCAGGAGAACGGCTCGGCTTATTTATTCCTCGCCTCGGCCAAAACGCACCTCCAAAGTCTTTATGGGTTGCAACAAGCTTTATATCTGTACCATTCAAGTTCATCGAATAAATATTATAGGCTTTTTCTCCTTTCTTCCTTGCTCTAAATAGTAATCTCGGCATATCATATTCCTGATCCCATTGTTCATATTCTACATGCTCAGGAATATAGACCTTTATCTCCCAATATGCTGGTGACAGTTTTGTTGACCATTTTTTTATTTCAATAGATTCTACTAACAAACTTAATTGCTCATTAAAATCTTTTTCTTCTTCATATTTATTACTTAAATATTTAAAAAACCAAAAAAACAATATACTGAGTGAAGTTAAAAACATCAGAATAACAACTATTTTATTTATTTTCATAATCACCATTTTTCATTGTAAATTTGTCGCACTCATGTTGATCGTTACTCAATTATTCATAAGAAAGTTCACTAAAAATAAATTCTGCGCTATGTAGATCTTTCAGATTCGTAATGAATAGGGTGAGTCTTCCCTATTTTAGCAAATCAATGAACAAATCTTGATGCCAGCAGGATACTTCAAGTGCCTCACATTCCTTCATTAAAACTGATTGTTTCCAGTCATTGCTTTCGTCTGCCAATCCCGCATGAGTAAGCGAAAATTCTCCAAAAACAGAGGAAACAAGACCGAATTCAATTTTAAAAGTAAATCCGACATTCAGAACATTCACATCCTCCAAATAATGTTGGTTGCAGTATACTCTTCAAAAACCGTACACCGATGACTAAACCATATCTGAGACTCCTTCAATGTGGCTACGGAGCTGCGCCGACTGAACACCTGACATCTGTTTGCACGGTGAAAAAATTTTTCATTTGAATAAACAGAAATCTCTTTCAGTTGTAAGGCTTCTAACAGCATTTTAATGAATGAAACTGAATAAGAAATCAGAAACATAGCGCTGTTGAATATAGCTAAATTCATAAACAGTATGAACATCTATTGGATGATGAAGAGTCAATTGAGTGACATGCTGCCCATCATGCTAATATTCCCTCAAATATATCCCCCGGAAAATCGTGATCATGTAATATTTGTCCGGCTAAAAAATTGACGTTTATCTAGAATACCCGTCAAAAGAAAGGCAAACAAGTGAGCCAAGAACACAGAGCCAATGCCCCAATAGATAGCAGTCGTCCTGTCTTCGCTCATTCGGATCACCATCACCATTGCAGTAATACTAAAGAAGCACCGAACTGACGGTTAGCATTCAATAGCGCAGTAGTCATTGATGCATGCTGTCGACAAACTACCTGCAAGAAGCAATCCTGGGGCACTGGCAGGAGTTACAACATCAGCAGCACTATTCGTAAATACCTGGAACCAGAAACTGCACCATAGAAGGACGGCGATAGCTGCAAACTCCATTCGTTAAGATGTACGGGGTGATTCAAACAACAACTGCCTGATCGGCATATTATGTTCCAATGGCAAGCAGTGATTTGGCATACAATTTCAAACACCAGACTTACTGATCGCCTGTTTAACCTATTTACAACTTGTTCAATCCAGAGCACTCAATACGAGTCAGTCCAGATATCCCAAAGGCAATATAAAAATAAGAATAAAAACAATATAACAAAAATATATCGTATTAGAAAATATGGAAATCAATACAATGAATTTTCTAAAAAAAAATTACTATCATTTGAATTAAATAAAAATGTTAAAACCATAACAAAATCAATAAATATTCGAGCGAACATAAGATCAGTATTAGCTATTAACCTTAATAGAATTCGATAGAAATTGAAATGAGCACCTTTCACTTTAAAAAATTGACGTTAATATTGATAGAACATCATAAAACACATTATTAATGATAACATACCAATGAAAAATATTACCAATTAATATATTAAACCAAAAGCATGATATAAAAAATTGGCACCCTAGGTGCCAATTTAATGATTAAATATTCATCCATTCGAAAATTAACTTACGTCTCTCATCATTAATTTCAAAAATATTCTCAGGATCGGATTTAACCCAAGAAATATTTGGATCTACATCATGCGCATGAATATTATATTTCACAACATTGCTTCTCATCCCGAAAATCTCAGCCTCTTGAGACATATTCTCCTTGTTATTATTTGTTTCAATTTGTTTCTTCGCAAACTCTATACTTTCATCACTAACTGGTTTATACCAGTTAAACGGCACTTTCTTTGGCTTGCCATTTAATTTTATATCATTTGACTTAGAATTTTTCAAACCAGAGTCTACTGGTCCGTTAATGTTTACACTAAACCTTACAAAATCAAGTGTTTTTCTGTCGGTGATTCTATCGCTCTCAATTATATTTAATTCTTCCGGATAAATCATAGGCGTCAATCCTTCCACCTTAGCTCCAAGAATATTTACATACTTCAGCCAAGAAGAGTTACCCCATATTTCCGTTGTCTCTAATCCTCCAAATATATTCCTAACAGCATGTTTCTTTAACTCTTCATCTGACAATTTTCTATACAACGATCGCAATACATCTATTTTGGAGGGTAGATCGTTTTGATCATACTCAGCAGAAATAAAACTGATGCTACCTGACTCATCAACTTTAATGGTCCCAATGCGATAAATACAGTTAATTTCTTCTAATTCAAATTCATAATCAGAAACACTGAACATTTTCTCGACAACCATTGACCTCTTAGCTAAAAATATACAATTGGGATCATATTTTTGATTAATGAGTTGTTCTTTGGAGCCATCCACTATTTTTGTTCTAATAATTAACGTTAAATAAACACTACTATTCCAATCAAAATTGTCAATTTCCCCTTTTAACATCCTTCTGCTTAAAAGAGGGTCATCTTTTTCTAAGTCATTCTGTTCACTATTTAGATTTAGTCCAATTTTTCTATTTGTTTGACCTAAATATAAATCAACTTTAGGTTTATGGAAGACACGAACGAAATTAGAACTTTGACCTTTAAACTTATTTTCTAAAAATCCCTTTTCATGAAAAATATGATCCGATTTAACCAAATTGGTCGTATATCTGCCATTATCTTTAACAAATTGATATTCTCTGTTTGGATCTAAAGTTAAAAAGAATTCTGACTTAATATAACCATGATTATAATGTGGCGTTTTATATCTATCATAACAAACTCTCATCTTCGTTTTAGATCTTTCAGGAACCTTTATTTGATAATAATAAGGAAGATACTTTTGTGAACCAATTAATTTTTCATTCGGTTTATCACTTTTTTTAGAAGAGAATAGAGACATCATCGTCGAATCATTGTAGTTAACGACTGGTCGCGTCCCAAATATCTGATGAACACCATAAAAGAAATATGGCTCTATTATTACACCCCAAACATCACCTTCACTAATTTGATCTAGCTCGAACTTTTCAAGATCTTTTCTATTGATTTTATGAACATATTCTGTATTAGTAGATGCAATTTTTTCTGTGACAGCAGTTTCCAGTCCCATCACGTTATTTGTATAATTAACTTTGACTGCCTCAGCTACAATCGGAAAATTAATAAAATCATTCAATTCAAAATCTGCTTTGTCTTCATCAATTATGACAAGTATACGAATTTTATCAAATGGAGAAAGTTTTCTTTCTCTTATTTGTTGGTAATAATCTTTAAATTCAACCCATTTTTCACCGTCTGGAGCACGAACAGACATAATCACATGCTTAAATATATCTTTGTCTATATCCTCAGGAATATGAGAAGCAAATACAGTTCCGAAATTCTCAATAGAATCGGCAGCCAGATAATGGATGGGGAAGTATTTATTACTTTTTCTGGCATCTTCCAGAATCAGCTTTCCATTATCATCCATCTGTGATTTATTCCAGACCATCCTTCCGCCGGCAATTACTGTTTTTAATGTCGGGAATATATACCCATCAGTATTATTTAACTGTTTTACATTTAACCAAACATCATCAAGATGAATAGGATCTAATATTCCCTCACCAAGTTCCCAACTGTCATCCAATATATAATGCTTAATATATCCTTCGAGATCAAAATCTGTTACAGATATATCTTCATCAGTATTATATTGAGCATAATTTATCTTTTTTATAAGCCGAATTAACCCATTCAGAGCTAGCGATCGTTTCAGATAAGACTTCATTAATATTGTTTGATGAGACTGAGAACCTGTTTCATTAAAAAAACGTCCAACAATGCTCATATCAACATGAGATAATAATTTAAGTATATCTTTAGCTAAATAGCTCTCTTTACTTATTGACTTTTCCAACTCTTGATAGCTTGTTACAATAAGCTCTAAACCAGATTTTACAACAAGCAAAACATTTGCCATTGGATAGACTTTTGCTATTGAACCAATAATTATGTCAAATGCTAATGAAGCCATTTCGGCAGTAAAACCAATAACATTCTCATCAAAATTCATTGATGCAACAATTGACGCCTTTCGAGATTTTTCAACTTCAATAAGAGCAACTCGACTTGCAGGATAGTCAAATTGTGCACTAAATTTCATCAACAAATCTACTCGGCGATTTTTTGCCCTGTTTTCTTCACTCGTATTTGGGACTAAGTTATCATGCTCGCCGTAACCAATCACTTGAATTCTTGGTTCCCATATCGGTAGAAGTGCACTATTTTTATTATTTATAGCACCGAGAATGCAAGATTTAACAGCTTCAGCTCGTTCTAATGACAATGTTAAGTTATATTTTTCTGTACCAATATCACATGTATGACCAGATACAATGATATCAATAGGATCAGTTAATTCAGATAATAATGAGCCAATTTTTTCAAATGCTATTGCAATACTTTTGTTAGTAAAATTTGGCGTTGCTCGATCAAATCCAAAAGTTGTACTATCAACTCTGAATAATGTGTCATTTAGAACAAGACTTGAAGATAAATGGTCTCCTTTTGTATTTGAAATAGTCATTAACTTCAATTGTTCTTTTAATAAGTTAAGTGCACGCTCTTCCTTTTCTTCTAATTTTGCATCATTTTTCAAAGCTACTAACTTATTTTCCGTCGGGGAAATAGTAGATAGGCTATACTTTAGCACATCTCTCGAGAAAAACTTTTCAGCTTTTTCTAACTGATTACTGCTATCGACACTCTTTGATATAGCAATACCAGCCGTTGTAAGAGACAGTGGCTTATCTAAAAGGACACCAGCTATTTTACCTGCATCCGAAATGAATGGCTTCAAACTATCAGACATTGGAACAACATTTAAAACTTTTGTTCCCATCACATTTTTAATTTTCTTTGCTCTCGCAACAGATGCATTATTCAGTTTCAAATTAGAAACTGAACTAATAAAACCATTTGCTGCACCAGCAACACCTGCAGCCGCTAAAGTTGCGCGTGCTAATTCAGAGTTTTCACCTGTAATGGCTTTGGACAAAATAGCATATGTTAATTTAGATAACATTTGCCACGTTGCACCCTTTTCTAATAACATTACACTCGAGTCAACAAATCCCTTATATGTCTGAAGATAATGCCAAAGCTGTGCTTGCTTATTTGTAGGCCCGCCTTTTTCTGTTTGCACGTTTTGTGGTAAAGCCAACGGATTTTTATTTAACTGCTTAATAAAATTTTGATATAGATCAGGCGCTTGCAGTAATAGAGATTCCTCAACACTAATCGGATCTCCATTGACGACTGCCGTTCTCCCAATAACCGTTTTTATCGGGAGGTGAAATACACGTTCCTTTAAACTATACTCATCAATCCCTTTACTCTCAAAGTAATCTATTCCCGCTTCATTTTTAACTGACTTTACATCTACATTTATTCGACAAAATTGTTCAATCTCATTACTGATACTTAATATATCATTTTCAATCCAGAAAGTAGCACAGAACGAGAACTTTTCTTCTCCATCAAGATCAATAAAAGGTACCTTCTCAACTATTGACGTTGCTGAGGATTCGGTACCTGAGATACATAATCCCTGTGGAAAATCCGACAACCTAACGGTTGAACCTTCATATTTTGAAGAAGAAAACATTACCACAATTGTATAATATTGAGGCACTTCTAAAACACTGATATTAGTATTTTCGCTTTTTAATCTTTCAATTGAATCTCGCCAATTTATATAATTTTTAAAATATAAACTATATGCTGAAAGTTTCTTTCTTTCGTCAAATGGTATATGAATCAACTCTGAAATAGATGAATTTAAATCCAACTCTTTAATAGAATTTTTGAACAAGTTACTTGATTTTTTACTGTTTTGACCCAAAACTTCGTATAAATTTTTAGCCCATTCATTTCCATGACTTGACTGATATGCATAAATTAATCTCGCTGGAAAGAAAAATATACTTTTTTTCGATCTAGCGTGACCAGTCTCTCCTGGTTTTACAATAACAGGACTTCCAACTAATTTTAACTCTTTGTCAGATGATATATCATTTGATAATAAATTTAACTTTCCATGTTGATCACTAAATGCGAATGGATTTTCAGCTTTAACAGTGCTCGATAGATTATTTTTATCTGTATAACCTAGCTCTTCACTCCATGATTCGGCTGAAAGCAACAATGTTTCATAAGGCAATGGGAATAATTTTGCACCTTTAGCTACATTTCCATCTTTCCCGTAAACACGTCCCATCAAATATGTGCCGGATAAAGGGTAATCAGTCATGAGAGTTCTCCCTCTTTAAAACATTATTAAGTGCTTCTTGATAAAGAGTTTCATTCGGCATAGGGGGGAAGTATTGATATAAATTAATATTATCACTTTTATTAATTAAGCTTTCTGGAATAAAGTACGATAAAGGACCAATTTCATAGTCTGAATTTCTCGATTTATATATATATAGTAAATCTTCCAAAGGTGAATCATCGCTATTTTGTGAGACCCTAAGAATTGCATTTGTATTATCAAGCATATACCATCTACTAGCTTGAATAATCCATGGTTCAATGGCATTTCCTAGTGACAATTGAGGTTCATCCAGACGGTAATAGTGATTACCATCTTTTGAGAAAACACAAGTGAAATATTGTCCGTCCGCGCTTATTTGTTGCCCATCATTACATTCTTTGGGAAAAACATTCTCACGAGATATATATTTCATCTCAGGCAGTTTAAATATTACATGTCTACCTAATTCAGGGCTATTATTAATAACATCATGTTTCAGTTGTCTGATGAAATATTTACCATCAGCTGAACGACGTCCACCGACAATATCATCTTCATAATTCAAATCAGCCAGTTCACTTCTATTTGAAGGAACGAGATCCTTTAGTTCATCATGAGCTACGTCAAAGTAAAAAGGTTGACTCCAATTGTCACCACCCACAAAATAAATTCCGTTGCTATCTTTTTCCCAATCGAAATTAAAACAACGCCCATCACCTAAGTTTTTCACTTCTCGTTTTTTTAAATCAAACAAAGCGCATGTGAAATTAAATGCATCTTGCTGAACTGCAGTAATAATGAATCTTCCGTTTGGAGAACGTGAGGGTCTTGATGTTCCTCTTCTCTCTGGGACTCCTCCAATCTCTTCACGGGTGAATAGTAAGCGAACATCAGAACCATTCATATTCATAGTGAAAAAGTCGCCATTTTTATTCCCCATTCGAGATGTAGAATAAAACTGTATTTGTGGCATGATATGTTTGGCATCCCATTTTTCTAAAATTAAAGGCTCTGGAATATCGATATTGATAATCCAAGAATGCGATTTTCTCTTTAATCCACGTATTTCTCTATTTTTTACAATGATTTCTAAATTTTCCATATATTCATCATTATATGGACTTTGCGCTTGTATATATGCATACGTTCCTGCTGTAGCTAATATGCCTAGACCGACCATTGATAATATCAATTTTATTTTTTTATTCATCAAATCATTCCTATTATTCAATTCCTAATGCTTCTTTTTTCCACATTTCCATTAGGTTAAATTTATTTTCTTCTTTAGCTTTGATTTCATCTTCATTGATTGCCTCATTTTCTGGTGCTGGAGATATTGGCTCCAATCTTTTAGGTTCCATAATTTCTTGAAATGATCTATGTGCAAAAACACACTGTCCACTGAAAGGATCACAAGGCGTTGCAATAAATAGTGAAAACTCACCATCCAATGGCAAACCAGAAAACAGCCCTCGAACAAAATGTCCACAACCATCCTCTAATTCTTCCAACAAAACAGCTTGTTGCCATCCACTCTTTTGATCTTTCAAAATCGCATAAAGTTCTTCAACACACGCAATATTTTCATCAGCTAAACCTCGCTCAAGTGTGATTGTAAATCCTTTATTATGGCCATCCACATACGCCACAGCTGTATTTGATGGAGAAAACTGTTCAAAGACAGAACACTGATGACTCAACCATGACATATCCTCCCCTTCCATAACTGAATGGAGTTGTGCTGACTGAATATCCGCGGTATGTTCCTGCGATTGAAAAGCTTTACCTTTCGAATAAACAGAAAGTTCATCCAAGGGCGTTGCAACGGAATCCAGTTTTGCCGCATCACTTTCCAGGGATTCTATTTGTTGGAACGTCTTTTGTTCAGGAGAAAACATCACTTTAACGCCATTTGCCCCTTCCTGAACCTCACCCGCAATTTTATAAGGCACCCAGAATTGAGGGATATCAAATCCGTCAGCTTCCCGGTGTTCAATCACAGGATGTTGGTTCTGGCGTTCCTGTTTGTCTCTGGCCCGGTAATACTCAGTATCAATATCCTGGTAATAACCACTCTTATTGACTTTCAGCTCGCGCCAGAGTTTGCCTTTCCAAAATACATACAAGTAGCCGCCTTTCAGCTCTGCTGCTTTGTTTTTATCTTTACTGCCATCCAGATAAGCCAGTGCACGAACGGGTATCAATACGGTGTCCCATTCGTCCATTTCTGCTTCCTTTTCAACTGGCATCAGGTTCTCAGCCAATAAGAAAGTCAGCGGGTTTGGCATCCCTCGCAAAGGCGATACCAGATACAAGTTCTTCGGTTCATTTTCTAGTCCCTGAAACGTTGCAAGGGTTCGGTGTCCATTTTTTACGTCGGCTACGGCTCGGGTAATTTTTTTTGCCTGCTTTTCAGTTTTCGCTAACTGAAAGTGAGCCCAGTTCCCCTGCCACTGCCCGGCCAGTTCAACCACCAGTTTATGATCCGGGACGGGTTCAATAGCTTGAGTCACAACATTGCGCGGCAATGGGGTAATATCTTCAAGTGGCGTGTAATTCGCCTTTACATATCTCACTTTTTCCATATGAATCTTCTCGTTTTTTATCGCAATGGCGAAGCGGAATCATATTGTTTGCCGGAAGATACTGTGCACAAAACGACAGACATTCTGACAGACAGCATGAGGGAAACAGGCCTGTTATTCAGTTCACAGAACATCAGGCTACGTGTTATATGGTGTGAGAAGAGTTTTCGGCAATCTGATTGGTCATTCAGTCTCTGTAGACAGCACATCGAGATGACAGTCTCCGCAGCGTTGTTTGCATGTAATCTTGCTGGCTGCGGGTGCTAATGCCAGATTCAGAATTACACCAGCCAGGATTCACTTTTGGTTTGTCCGTTCTTGAAAGAACAATGTGTACCATCATCCAGACGTACAGCGAAAAACCCTAACAGATTGAATGACCTAATCAACTGATTTAATACTCTGCCCGTATTCATTACGTGACTTTGTGGCATTGAGCCAAAAAATTCAGTTTTTCTCTTCACACACAATAAGTTCCCTGCTTATCAGGCAGGTTTCGGTATTTCAGGTAAAGACAGGGTGAGCATCGCCCGGCTGCTGTCCGCACCAAACAGAAACAAACTTCGGATCAGATGCTGGCTATTGTGATGCACAGCCAGTGCGAGCGTGGCGAACAAGGAAGCATCGCCGAGATAGCCCCACAGAGAATGGCTGAGTATGATCTGCTCTGGATTCACAAGCCGTTCGCCTCGGGCGCCAATCGCAAAACCATAGTCTTCCTGATGTTGTCTCAGGTTAGTCATGTCGCTGAACAGCAAACCAAAGTCGTCCACGGTTTTACATTGCCTGCGTAAAACCCGGGACATCAGGCGGAAGTCCTCACCCGGCTCATGGCACCAGCTGTCCAGCACAGCCAGCGGTTTGATTTTCATGGCCTCGACAAAGCTACGGCTGGCCAGTATTGCACCGGCTGCACCTTCACTGGCAATGACGCCCCACGGCTGACGATTCGTTTGCAGCCACTGTTGTTCTGACAATTCATCCAGTTTGGCAATCGGGGAATCGATGGATACTGCAATCAGAACTTCCTCATCATTCAGTGCCTTCTGTACCTCTGAAAAATGCTGATGGCCGGAGACATGGCTGAGTACCACACGGGAAATTGTTTTCTGGGAATCTTCATCCTGCTGCAATTGCGCCAGCCACTCATCGAGCATGCGCTGCGTGGCAACATCCGGCATCCGGACATACAGGGGCACCGACGAAAGACTGCCCGGGAGCTGAACCGTCAGCTGATTCACCAGCAAAGTCAGCAGCGACAGCAATCGGTCGGTCACGCTCTCTTCTGTATCCAGATAGCAGACGGGAGCGACCGTTGCCTTTTCATCGCCCTCGCCCAAAATGCGGGTTTCATACATATCCAGATTGGCTTGCGCCACAGCAACAGACACATCCAGATTAAATCCGGCAGCCGTTACTGCGTCTGCACTTAGCAGATATCTTGCTGATGTCGCACTCATACAGTGGCCTTCTCTTCAGAAATGACGGTATTGATGAGCTGCGCTTCCCGTCCCTGACACGGGAAAGCGGCTGACCAGGTTGCCGTAACAATCAGCGCATCGGCATCCACCGATAACGTGTGTAATGCCATGGCCTGCTTTTCTTTGTTTTCACCAAAAACGGCCTGCGCTTCATAACTGCGTCTCGGCACGGTGAAATACAGGGTTTCTTCGTGGCTGAAGCCGGAGACAATCAGCCGTTCTCCCCCTTCTAACAAACCCTTGGTTTGTTGATCAGCAGGTGCAGACTGATAAAATGCAGGGTTGAAATCCACCGGATAAAGCGGGCGGCGCTCCTCTTCCCATGCTTCATCAAAGGTACCCGCCAGTCTGGACCGGGGCATATCGAACACGGCGATCGGGCCGAAACTGGCAGGCTTGATTTTCGACGCTTCCAGTTGCCAGTCCTGCCCGGGGTAAAAGACAGACGGGACCGGCTGCGTCAGCAAGTTCTGAGTTTTCTGCGCGACACCACAGCCAACACGGTTCCTTTCATCTTCGCCGCCTATGGTCTGTGCAGAAGACACAGGTTGTTCGATAAAGGCAGCGGGCACGGTCACGCCCACCTGACCGGCCTGAGTGATCCACTGACGTGTCCCCAGCACCAGCAGCGTTTTATCAATGTGCCCTTCGATTAAAAGGCGGCAATTCATTTTCGTGACGGGCGTTTTGCCATAACTTCTGGCATGGCCGCTGACAAGCACATCCGTGTTGGCTTTGGTCACCACAAAATCCTGATCAGCCAGCAATGCAGAAAATCCGGGCTCTCCTGCAAACACCGGTGTGGAGTAGATGTCCGGTTGAGATTTGAGCGGCTGCCATTGTCCGCCCACCAGCTGCCAGCCGGTCTTCATGCAAACGACCCACACAGATTGTCCGTCATGATCCCGGACGAACTGCCCTTTCGTGGCATAAGGCAAAGAAGATTCAACGTCCCACAGCTGCATCGCGTATCCTCAGGTCATACCGCTCTGCGGCAGTCGTGTTATTGGAGAGTGTGTAAATCGCGCGGCGCTGACGTTCCGGCCAGCTCATCGGATCGTAAGCCACATAAATACCGCCGTTCAGACAGAGTTCTTTCCAGACCCAGGTCCGGAACTCAGCCGGTAACGACTGGCTGCGCAATGCATCAATACTGCTGGTGTAGCTCAGTGCGCTGCCCATCCGCATCATCGGAGACAAGGTGTACCCGCCATGGTTGTGCTGCCACCAGTACGCCAGAATGTCTGCCGCTTGCTGGCCGTCATATTTCACACCTAACTCAGACACCCGCACCGGTAGCAGCTCCCCCAGGATCAGGGTCAGCGCATGGACCCAGTTTTCAAGACGCGTGTCATCATCTTCCTGCCGGATCGCTTCAATCATGGGTTGGACGGTGTCCGGATCCCCTGCCAGAGCAGCCTTCAGATAAGCCCGTTCATCCTGCTGATAATCAGGCTGTTCAAACGATTCCGGCAGGCGATTGAGAATGGCATATATTGGCACGTCGGTCAGATAGTCCGCCTGCGGCAGCAATTCACCCCGCAGCCAGGCGACTTTGTCTTTGCGGACCAGAAGATGGGTGAAAAGTGATTTGGACGGATGACCGTGCTCGTTGATCCAATTGATCCCCGCCTCTTGCCCCATGCGTGCCAGATGATACCGAGCGAGCAAACTGACTTTGTCCGTTCCTTCACGAATACACAGTGAGGCAAATGTTTCAGTAAGTTCACTCCGCCGGATCAATGCCTGCATGGCAGGCTCGGCCTGATTGAGTTCGCTGATCGCAGCCGACTGCAATATCAGCGGCAATCCTGTAGCAGTCGCCAGGGTCACCACTTGCTGCCACTGTTTCGCCGGCATTTTCTCCGTCAGCAAAAGTGCCAGTTCGCAAGCTTCCGCATCAAGTGATTCGAGATCAGCGGAGGTCAGTACCCAGAGCAATACCTGAGGGTAGATGTCAGCCAGCCAGAGGATATAGCCCGGCTCTACCCGGTACAAAGCAATCAATACCGCCAGATACTGGTTCAGTTTCCGGTTCACCAAATGGTAGTAATGACTGCGTGTATCCGGCAGCCCGGCATTGAAAGCACGATCTTGCTGCATCAGTAAAAAGCGAATTTCTGTTGCAGCCGTTTCTGCTTTTTCTCTGGCAAAACGCAGAATCCCCGGCGACGTCGCATTGGCCTGTTCAATCGCCTGTTTCATACGGGCGGCCAGCTGTTGGATATCCTCATCCTTTAACTTGGCAAACCCCGGCGTTTCCGGCTTAATCAGACTGTTCATCATGTCAGCATCCGTCAGTTAATCGCTATGATTGCACCCTGAATCTTCTGGGATTTCTCGGCCTGGCTATGAATATACTTACCTTCCGTTGTGACCCGTTTCTGCCTGGCTTCATAACGGGTTTGTGCTTCGCCGCTGGCGACGACTAACTCGTTTTCGGCTTCAATCCGGATATTTTTTGCCTTGAGAACCAGCTCATCCCGCTGTTCTATGATCGAAAAAAAGATATCCGTGATCAGCGGTAAATTCGGATCCTGACCGACAAACTCAACCCGGCAGGACAACGCGTTTTGCCTCGCCAGTTCCAGCTCAGCAACCGAGAACTGTCGACCGAGTCGCGCAGCCATGCCCGATGGCATGTCGCAGCCATCGAAAGTCACACGGACACAGTCCCCCTCAATCGCCAGAATCCGGCCGAAGCGGGGATGCAAAGACGCCGGGGATTCCCCGGCACCTGTTTCAAAGAACTGACTTCGTTGCGTCTGCTGTTTTTGCATTAGTTCACCGATACTTTTCCGCCTTGAACAACAACTTTATCTGAACCATTAATCGTGATGGACGCGCCCGTCACCTGGATCGTGCCATCACTGTTCAGCACAATTTGCGACTGACCGGCTTTCAGGACGATTTTGTCTTTACTGATAATCTGGGTCGTACTCTTTGACTCAGAAGTAATATTGCCAGTGACTGTGAGCGTCGAATTTCCGTCAACATTAAGGTTGTTGTCTTTATCAACCTGCGTCTGACGTGAGCCATGCACCGTCAGCGTCTGGTTTTCCATCACCGTCAGTTCATCGTTCTTTCCGATTTCCGTCGTGCGGTTCTGGTTTACCTTCAGGCTGGCGTTCTTCACAACCGTCACAGATTCGTTACTGTTGTATGTGACCGTGACATCACCATCGACGGTTTCCGTGAAGGTACCCTTCACTTCAGTCGTTTTTGTGCCCTTAATGGTTTCTTTCTGATTCTGACCAATCTCATTGGTTTTATGACGGGCTACTGTCAGCATGTCATCGTTGCCAATCTGTTCGAAACGGTCGTTCAGCACTTTTACGGACATGTCTTTCTGTGCCCGCAGATACAACTCTTCCTGATTGTTTTCATCATCCAGGCTGATTTCGTTGTATCCCTCACCCTTATGGGTTTTAGATCGCAGTGTGGTTCGTGTTTTCTTCAACGGCAGATCATAAGGCGGGCGGTGCAACCCGTTATAAACGGAGCCGGTCACCAATGGCTGATCCGGGTCGCCTTCGAGGAAGGTCACGACCACTTCATGGCCGATACGCGGCAGGAATACTGCCCCCCAGTTGGGTCCAGCCAGCGTCTGACTGACACGCACCCAACAGGTCGAGTGCTCATTCATGCTCCCCAGTCGGTCCCAGTGAAACTGCACCTTCACCCGGCCAAGATTGTCGGTATAGATCTCTTCGTTTTCGGGACCTACCACGACGGCTGTCTGCGGGCCTTCGATCACAGGCGCAGGCAATGCAGGCGCGCGGTAGGTCATTTCGGCAGGAAATGCCTTGAATTCGTTGTAGTAAATGGTCGGTTCGCCGCTGTTTTCTTCTGCATGAACCTGAGGATCCCGGCCGACATGTTTCACTTCCAGCAGGATAAAATCCCGGTTCAGCGACTGACGCGGATGGCTTTCCATCACAAAGCTGTAACCCGGCAGAAAACGCATCACACAGCCCATTGCCTTCAGTTCAGTACCGGAAATTTTCAGCGCCGACAGGCGATAATCCGACTGCAACTTACCGTGGGGCTGCTGGCCGTAACGGCCCGGATAATTGTAAATCGCCAGATCGGTATACGCTTCTGACTCATCAGACTCTGGCACATTCGCCATCAGGCTGGTTTTCGGCGTCAGATAGTTATAATCCGTCTGCGACACCGCGCCTGTGTGGGCCCGTTGACCAAAGTCAGCCTCAAAGATATGCTCCCGATCCGGCACACCGCCAGAATCACCGTGGAACAAAATAGTATGTTCGCTGGCACCCGGCACCAGCGTCGCATTGTCTGCAGTACTTGGAAGCTCACTCAGGAGCTCATTTTTATCCACGATCACCAGCTCGTGGCCGGTTTCCGTATGATCAAAGAAGTACCACAAACCGTGCTGAGACATCAGGCGATGAACAAACGCCAGATCGGTCTCGCGGTATTGCAGAATGTATTCCTGCTGTTCACCCGCATCAGCCAGCATCCGGAATGCCGTCACACCTGCACCTTCCAGCACTGACTCAATGATTTCATGAATCGTCAGACCCTGGAAAATCCGGCAGTCTTCACGCTGAGTCAGAAACCACAGTTCTGGTACCAGAATCAGTTCATAACGACTGAACTGCCGGCCGGTACCAAGAAACCGAACTTCATTGACAATACCGTGGAACAAACGGGAAACATCGCGTCCCTGGCCATAAAGTTTCAGTACACCGGCTTTACGGACCAGATCATCGAGTGAAATATCTGCATCACGTGAAAGCAATGACACCTTAATTTCGAATGGTTGAAACAGACGCTCTTTGATTTCAAAACTTTCAACGCGGAATTCGTGTTCTGCTTCTTCGATTGAGAACGAAAATTGAACCTGATTACTCATTACTTTTACCTGATGCAACTAAGACAAAAGGGGCCAAACGCGGCCCCATTTCCAATCAGCGTGATTACGCTTCGCGTGGTGTACGCCAGTCGTCGTTACCTGCTGTACCACACACTTCGTGCGTCACTTCGATTGCGCGGTAAGTAAACTTCAGTACTTCTTCAACCACACGGTCAGAAGTTGCTGCGTCCTGGCAGTGAGCCATACGGGTTTGCATGTCAACCAGCAGCGCATCGATCAGCTTCACTGTGTAGTAATGCTCTTGTTTGCCCTGAGTCGAGGTACGGTAGAAGTTAATGTAAGCTTCTGGCAGCTTCTCACCGCTGACCAGTGCGTTGAACAGCAGCGGAGAAGTACGGTCTTGCTGTTTAGTGACGATAACCGGACGGTGAACACGCTGGCCCGTTGGCTGACCGCTTTGCGGGTCACGTGGTACAGTCAGTACATGATCCAGCTCCTGTACCAGGAATTCATTGACGTGAGCTTCCTGCCAGGTATTACCAACAGAGTCTGCAGTGTACGCATCTTTTGTAATGTGGCCCTGAGTTTCACCGTGAATCGACATATAAGCTGGAGTAGGCATATCGCTTTCCTTTCAATTTCAATTATTTCAATTATTTTGATTAGTTTGATTAGTTTGAGCATATCGCTAAACGTTGCGATGATTTTATTATTGCAACTGCCATGCCAACTTTTATAAACATAAAAATCAATCACTTATAATAACAGCAATTTCAGTAAGCCGTCCTGGCATCCAATTTCTTAGAAAAATTTCTCAATTCTTGGAAACCTGTGGTTTTACCCGAATCATCACTGAATGTGAGGTTCGGTGCTTCGTGATGGGGTGTCGGTTCAAAGAAAATGGGGCTGAGAAAGAGAAAAGGCGCTTAGTTAGAGAGGTTGAAGAGAAAGTGAGATCAGGTCTCCAATCAAAATATTCTAAAACCCGAAAAGCATACGACATCATTTAAGAAAGGACGGGTAGAAATGAGGAATATAGACATACTGCCCGCATCTGCAATAACTGCAAACTTGGTGATGATTGCAGTGACTGAGCTTCAAAAAAACTCTGGCCGGTTAATTTGGACTCGTTACATTGATTACTGTGATATCATGTTTCCTTCTTTGTACCCGAACAAACCCAATCACTACCGGGAAACAACCTGACCAAAGTACTTCACTTCATTTTCGTATTTTAATTTTGAGGATGGATAAACTGTTAACATAACGGCTAATTCAGGCTTTTGTCCCCAGAAATGGTGAAACGCGATAGATGCATCATGTGTCTCAGAAGCACTGGCTCTCACTAAATTAAAGTGCTGATCCATTTGGGTTCCTGCACCATACTGAAGCACTTGTTCTTTCTGAATATTTCGATCAACAATTGCACCATAAAAATTGATTGCATAATCTGCAAACATCGTATTGTATGGATGGCTTTTATATTTCGCCTCACTAATGCGAGGAGGATCAATTTGGTTCTTTGAATTGAGTCTGATCCTCACATCAACAATATATCGACTCATGGGATCATTCAGCGTACCTACTTGTCCATTCACCCAGTCAGAACTAGGCGATTTTGTATTTCTTTGCACTTCAAGATCAATCCCCAACTCAGGGTAGATAAACCTCTTAGATTTAAATGCAGCAACCGAATCACGCTCGCCTTGAATATAGTTGTCTCCAAGTACTTGAATCCAATCTCTCAGGGGCTTTTCAAAACGAAGTGGCTTACTATCAAAGGTGATGGATTCTGGAGTAATCACCAAACGAACGGGTTGATCGCTGGTGTTCGTGATCCCTGTTTGGCAATAAGATGTTGCTGAGAAAAAAACAGCCACAGCCGCCAATATTTGGGGAGCTAGAACATGAAAGCCTGTGCCTGATATCAGGATCACCCTTCCTCCATACCGCCAAATAGACTACCGGGAAACAATCTGGCCAAAGTACTTCACTTCATTTTCATTTTTTAATTTCGAGGATGGATAAATCTCTAACATCACTGGGACTTCGGGTTTTCTTCCCCAAAAGTCATAAAATGAGATCGTCGCATTATGTGTTGCAGATTCACTGGCATTGACTGAGTTGAAGTGCCGGTCCATGACGACACCTTCACCATATCGGATGACATTCTCTTTCTTTACTGAATCATCAACAACCGCTCCATAAAAACTAATGGCGTAATCTGCAAACATCGTATTATATGGATGTGACTTATATTGTTCCTCAACCGATAGTATCTCTGTTTTCGTATTGGGTGTAAGTGTTACTCTCACATCAACAAGATATCGGTTCATTGAATCCTGAACAGTTCCAACTTGTCCATTCACCCAGTCAGATTTGGGTGCTTTATTATTTCTTTGTACTTCAAGATCGATCCCTAATTCTGGATAAATAAACCGATCAGCATAAAACCCAGCTACTGAACCATGATACCCTTGAATGTAATTGTCCCCGAACACATAAAGCCAGTCTTTCAGGGGATTATCAAAGCTTAATGGCTGACCATCAAAGCTGATGGATTCTGAAGTAATCACCATTCGAACAGGTTGGTCGCAGGTGTTCGCGCTCTCTGCTCTGCAAACAGAGATTGCAGAGAGCAACATAGACATTACAGCCAATAATGTGGGAGATAATACTTTTAGACGAACATGAAAGCCTGTGCCTGATATCATGCTCATGATCACCCTCCCCCCATACCGCAAAATAAACTACCGGGAAACAACCTGACCAAAGTACTTCACTTCATTTTCATGTTTTAACGTCAAAGATGGATAAACAGTTAACATAACGGCTAATTCAGGCTTTTGTCCCCAGAAATGATGAAACGCGATAGATGCATCATGCGTCTCAGAAGCACTGGCTCCAACTAAATTAAAGTGCTGATCCATTTGAGTTCCTGAACCATACTTAAGCACTTGTTCTTTCTGAATATTTCGATCAACAATTGCACCATAAAAATTGATTGCATAATCTGCAAACATCGTATTATATGGATGGTTTTTAAATTTCTCCTCGCTAATGCGAGGAGGATCAATTTGGTTCTTTGGATTGAGTCTGATCCTCACATCAACAATATATCGATTCATGGGATCATTCAGCGTACCTACTTGTCCATTTACCCAGTCAGAACTAGGCGATTTTGTATTTCTTTGCACTTCAAGATCAATCCCTAACTCCGGGTAGATAAACCTCTTAGATTTAAATGCAGCAACCGAATCGCGCTCACCTTGGATATAATTGTCCCCCAGTACCTGAATCCAATCTTTCAGGGGCTCTTCAAAACGCAATGGCTTACCATCAAAGGTGATGGATTCTGGAGTAATCACCAAACGAACGGGTTGATCGCTGGTGTTCGTGATCCCTGTTTGGCAATAAGACGTTGCTGAGAAAAAAACAGCCACAACCGCCAATATTTTTGCAAAAAAAGAACAAGGATGTGTTGATATCATGGGTTCACCTTTTTCATCAGATCCGTCGTAAATTTCAGTTGATAATCATTTAATTCAGCAAGCTGTTTCAATTTAAGATACTCATGCTCTAGATGGCCCTGATAGCTTCTCGCCTGATTCAGCTGAACGGGGCTTGATGCAGCCCATTCGGCAATCACATGATATACATTTTGTATATGCCCCGGGCTCTTTGGCGAAATATGCTCAGGGTGAACAAAGAAATCATCGACTAATGACAGGAGCATATTACTATTTTCTTCACCATCCCAAACTTCACTCATGATCTCCCCAAAAGTCCGCACCATTTCACGGGCAGCTTCTGCTGCAATCGTATGCAATGGATGATCGTCCGGATCTTTTGCCAATTGTGTATGAGTCGGATCCGTCGGGGAACTATCATCCTGTGCATTCTTCATTGCTTCCATCGCCTGACGAGCCAGCAAAGCAGTCAATCGGTTAATAAAGCCAAACATTGCCTCCATCACCGCATGATAACTTTCTCTGAAATCATAAGATAACTCATCGAGCTTTTTGGCATTTTCAAGGGCTTGCTCAGCCGTTTTTCTTTCATCCTCGCTTGAATATTCCAAGCCGAAGGCATCATAAATCATTTCAACGGCATTTGGCGCAAAATCTTGCATTAAAATTAATGCAATACTTAATTGAGTTTGAAAATGTGCCTCTTCCACTTCCGGACTGTGATCCTTCGTTTTTTCAACCACCGACAGCAAACTCACTAAAGTATCGGAGGCACCAAACACACCGGTTGTCAGAGGACGAATGTTCTGAGCCGTCTGATCGGCACTCTGGACTGGTACAGCCTGAACCCAATCATTCACATGCCGCCGCTCATCTTCGGAAAAACCGGGAAGTTCCTTCAAAATTCGGTTGAGCGCCAGTTCCACGAAGTTAGAATGCGCGAAGATATCTTCCATCACATGAAGCGCCTGACCAAAATGAATCAAACCTTCCGGTGTTCTTCCCAATGAAACAGCAAGTCTGAGCTGACTCTTGGCATATTCAATTGACTGTTTAAAGTAATTTTTATACCACTTCCCAGAGTCAATCTCGCCTTCGATCGCTTGATAATCCCCTCTGAAAATATTTGCGTACTCAGGATTTTCCGGCGCTGTAACACCTCGAGGGTTATCCAAATGTTCTTTAGGCAAATAAGCACCCAGTTTCTCCGGGGTTAATCGATAAGGAGAATTATCCTCTTGAGCAAAGAGCATTGGAAACTCTTTTCTTGCCAAAATTTCAACAACTTGAGTCAGTGCCTCATGAGAAATACCTTTGCTTCCGATCGTTTTACCACCACCGGTAAGGCCTGATGGGTCATCGACCTCTTTGGCTGCAATTTCCTTCGTTGCATTGAATGCGGAATCGATATGATCTTCCAATGCCTGAATCTTCTGCTGAGCCTCAGGAATATGCTTTTCTTGCTCTGCAAAAAACTTTTCTGTTTCGAGCTGGGAGATTTCCTGTGAAGATTTGTCCAGCCCAGCCTGAGCACTTTGACTCGCAGATTTTTGCTGAGTATTGCCAGCTTTAACTTTAGCCTGCAGAGACTCCATTAATTCCAGGTGCTGTCGATTGCTTTCAATCGCATGCTCAATGTTCACACGGCTTTTCACATTATCAGCAGATAAATTATCCTTTGTTTTTTCTAAATCTGACCGCTTTTTCTCAAGGATTTCATTTTGCTGTTTCAATGTTTCTGAGTATCCAAACAATCTGCCGGATACATCATCTGCAAAATCAGAAAGACCATCACTGAATCGCTGTGTATATACCCGAGCGGTATTGAGTCCTTGAATTGCACTTTTTTTCAGTGATTCTGTCGTGTCTGCTATTGTTTTTAAATACGATGACAGTTCATTGCGAAGTTTGTCCAGACCCAGATCTGTTTCTACCGCCTGTTGTATGAGTAAGTTAAGATTCAGGTCTAATACCTTGGGATCGACGACCTGTGAGTAATCCCGCAGCCAGTTTCCATAGTAAATTGCCTTAATTTCTTGTTCAGTAAAATATTCCAGTAAAACCAACTCGACAGACTGGTGGCCATATTTACCTTTCAGTGCTTGCTCAGCTGTGCCGCCTGCCGAGAAATATTCACGATCGCCATTCTGGCTCTTCTGATCATTTTCAATATAATTTCTCTGCTCTTTGAGCGCCGCATGCAGTGCTGGATATTCCAACGAAATTGATTGTGTTCCCAGCGAACCCGTGTACTGCGCAATGAGGGTTGATGATTGTTTCCGCATATTCAGGTTGCCAAGAATCGCTGCGAATGCTGCTCCCTCATCAAGCATCGCATCACCGCCCAATGTGCTGTAAACATTTCTCAGAGAATAATCGATGTGATGTCCGAACTCATGAACGAGAATGGCCAGCAGCTTTCCTTTACTTTGTTGATCCTGACTCTCTATCGCATCCTGAATCAGTCCCTTCCCGACAAAAATCGTTTGCTGAAGATTGTCATAAAAAGCAATGTTGCCTAAAGTCACTTCAATTGGCGGATTCTCGAATGCTCCATTTTGCAGGTCTTCAAATAAGCCAAGATAAGCTTCAGGTGGAATATTGTACCCAAACACGCCACTGAGCCACATAGCAAATTTTTCACGATCAAAAACTGTTGTGAGCCCTTGAAGATGCTCAATCGCATAAGTTGACTCCAGAAGGTGGGTTTCATCATTAAACTGAGCAAGTACCGCTGCTGCGACTGGAATATCCGTATGCAGTGGTGTTTCCTGGCCCGGATTTATCTTTACATTTCCACCCTGAACATTCAGTTTATCCGCCCCATCCAGGGTCACATTGAGGCCAGAGAGCAGAATTTTCCCGTCACTTTTTAAAACAATACCCGATGATCCTGTGAGCAGTTGAATTTCATCCGCACTGATAATGGTTGTCTGACCATCGGAAGTAACTGATACATTTTTCCCGACACTGAGTGCAAACTGACTATCCACATTGAACCCATGATTCCCCCCAATGTTGAGGTTGCGGGATGCATGAACCGTAGTCACTTGATTTTCACTAATCTCTAACCGATCGTCTTTACCGACTTCACTATCCTGATGACCAAGGACTTTTCTTGTCTGATCCTGAGCAATATTGACAGATTCATTCGCGTTGTAAGTGATGACAACATCTTTTGCCACATCTTCGACAAACGTCTGCTCAATCAACGAAGTTTTATTCCCGCCGATGGTTTCCTTCTGGTTCCCCAGAATTTGATTGGTTTGTTGATGGCCGACAATCAATTCTTCATCTTGCCCGATTTCACCAAACCGATCGTTGAGCACTCGGGTACGCATGTTCTTCTGCGCATGAAAGAACATTTCCTCTTGATTGGCTTCATCTTCAAACGAGATTTCGTTAAATCCGGTGCCTTTATGAGTCTGTGTACGAAGAACGGTTTTTGTTTTATGTTCAGGCAACGGGTACGGCGGCAGGTGCAGCGCATTGTATACAGTGCCGGTGACAAGCGGTCGGTCAGGATCACCATCCAAAAATGTCACCACGACCTCATGGCCGATTCGCGGCAATACCACGGCGCCCCAGTCAGGACCCGCCAGGGTCTGACTGACGCGAACCCAACAGGTTGAATGTTCATCCAAAACACCATGACGATCCCAGTGAAACTGCACTTTCACCCGTCCCAGATTATCGGTGTAAATTTCTTCGTTCGCCGGACCCACAACGACAGCCGTTTGCGGGCCATCCACAACAGGGGGTGACAGCACAGGCGCCCGGTATGTCATTTCTGCCGGGAATGCGATGATTTGGTTGTAATACGTGGTAGGTTCGCCGCTGTTTTCTTCGGCATGAACCTGGGGATCACGGCCGATGTGCTCCACTTCGAGCAGGATGAAATTACGGTTCAGCGACTGACGTGGGTGACCTTCCAGCAGGAAACTGTAACCGGGCAGAAAACGCATCACACAGCCCGTGGCTTTCAGTTCGGTCCCGGAGATTCTATGCGCAGACAAACGATAATCCGACTGCGATTTACCGAGTGGTTGCTGGTCGTACCGGCCCGGGTAATTGTAAATGGCCAGATCCGTATACGTTTTTGATTCATCCAGTTGTGCCACACTGGTCATCAGATTCGTTCTCGGCGTCAGGTAGTTATAATCTGACTGCGACACCGAGCCTGTGTGGACACGTTTGCCAAAATCCGCATCAAAAATATGCTCGCGATCCGGCACACCGCCAGAGTCACCATGAAACAGAATGGTATGTTCCCCGACATCAGGAACCAGTGTTGCATTGTCTGCTGTACTGGGAAGTTCACTCAGGAGTTCATTTTTATCGACGATCACCAGCTCATGGCCGGTTTCCGTATGATCAAAGAAATACCACAGGCCGTGCTGAGACATCAGACGATGAATAAATGCCAGATCGGTCTCGCGGTATTGCAGAATGTATTCCTGCTTCTCACCGGCATCAGCCAGCATCCGGAATGCCGTCACACCCGCATCGGTCAGCACAGATTCGATGATCTCGTTAATTGTCTGGTCCTGGAAGATCCTGCAATCTTGACGCTGGGTCAGGAACCACAACTCTGGCACCAGAATCAGCTCGTAACGACTGAACTGGCGGCCGGTTCCGAGAAACCGCACTTCTTTGACAATTCCGTGGAACAAACGGGAAACATCGCGTCCCTGCCCAAAAAGTTTCAGTACGCCGGCTTTACGGACCAGATCATCGAGTGAAATATCTGCATCACGTGAAAGTAATGAGACCTTCATTTCAAAAGGTTGAAACAGACGCTCTTTAATTTCAAAACTTTCTACGCGGAATTCGTGTTCTGCAGCTTCGATTGAAAACGAAAATTGAACCTGATTACTCATTACTTTTACCTGATGCAACTTGGGCGGTTAACCTAAAACAAAAGGGGCCGACAAGGCCCCTGTTCCAATCTGCGTGATTAAGCTTCGCGCGGCGTACGCCAGTCGTCGTTACCCGCAGTACCACACACTTCGTGCGTCACTTCGATTGCGCGGTAAGTGAGTTTCAGCACTTCTTCAACCACACGGTCAGAAGTCGCTGCATCCTGGCAATGTGCCATGCGGGTTTGCATGTCAACCAGCAGCGCATCAATCAGTTTGATGGTGTAGTAATGCTCTTGTTTGCCCTGAGTCGAAGTACGGTAGAAGTTAATGTAAGCTTCTGGCAGTTTCTCGCCGCTGACCAGTGCGTTGAACAGCAGTGGTGAAGTACGGTCTTGTTGCTTCGTCACAATAATCGGACGGTGAACACGCTGGCCCGTTGGCTGACCACTTTGCGGGTCACGTGGTACAGTCAGCACGTGGTCCAGTTCCTGTACCAGGAATTCATTGACGTGTGCTTCCTGCCAGGTGTTACCTACAGAATCTGCAGTATAAGCATCTTTCGTGATGTGGCCCTGAGTTTCACCGTGAATCGACATATAAGCTGGAGTTGGCATATCGCTTTCCTTTCAGTTTCAAATTCAATTGTTTTGATTAGTTTGAACATATCGCTAATCATTGCGATGCCAATATCAAAGCAAGCACTGTGCCAACTATTTTAGTTATTTCAAATCAACAACTTACAATTAATCATTACGATAACCCCAAGAAATCCGTCTAACTTATTAGAATATTTTCTCATTTTTCAGAAATTCATTTTTAAATATGAACATCATATTCTGCTTTACTCTTCCTCTCTTTTTATTACTATCCATTTTTAAAAATTCCCGACAGAACACGCTTATTTAGTAAATTCTGAAACCCCTGCCACACTTTTGAATATCCGTGAATTTCACAGGACAAACTTTCATTTCTCCTACAAGAAAGCTCACTTCGAAACGCCTGATTGGAATGTCCCTATGCGGAATGTCATTCAGCCATGAAATAGTCACTAATACAGCCACTTAGAGCCCTTGTCTCCGCCGTCAGCAATTTTTGAATCTGATTATAATCAAGGCTTTCCACGACTCGAATTTGATGGACCTATGATTAACGTAAATTTAGCTTCTCTGATTCAGCGTCTGCATCCCATTGCAAAAGTTGCTCTGGAAGATGCAGCCGCACTTGCTGTGTCTGAACGTTCAACAGAAGTATCGATTGAACATTATTTATTGAGCCTGCTTGAACGCCCGAACAGTGACTTTGATTGTATTCTGGCGAGTTTTGACTGCTCTGAAAATTTAATTCGCCAGTCACTGAATGCTTCTTTACAGCGCAGTGCAAAAGCCGCAGGCGGCAAACCGGTGTTTTCTGCCCTGCTGATTGAATGGCTGCAGGAAACCTGGCTGATGTCTTCCATTGATCTGGGCCATCAGCAAATCCGTACCGGCGCTCTGCTGCTGACACTGGTGAAAAACCCGGTCCGCTACGGCCAACATGACATTCAGGAACTGTTCGAACCGATTAACAGTGAAACCCTGAAACGCAACTTCAACCAGTTTACCGCGGAGTCGATTGAGGCTCAGGTTGCCAGCACAGAAAGCAGTGAGCCGCGTCAGGAAGGTTCGGCACTGAGCAAGTTCACCATTGATTTCACAGGTAAAGCACGCGAAGGCAAAATTGACCCTGTGTTCTGCCGTGACCGCGAGATCCGCCAGATCATTGATATTCTGGCCCGTCGCCGTAAAAACAATCCGATTGCCGTTGGTGAGCCCGGCGTTGGTAAAACTGCCGTGGTTGAAGGCCTGGCCCTGAAGATTGTTGAAGGCGATGTGCCGGATATTCTGAAAGGCGTAGAGCTGTTTGGCCTGGATATGGGCTTACTGCAGGCTGGCGCCAGCGTGAAAGGTGAATTTGAAAAACGCCTGAACGGTGTGCTGGAAGAAGTGAAGAACTCACCCACGCCAATCATTCTGTTTATTGATGAAGCACACACACTGGTTGGCGGCGGAAACCAGGCTGGCGGCAGTGACGCAGCCAACCTGCTCAAACCAGCACTAGCCCGCGGCGAAGTGAAAACTATTGCTGCCACGACCTGGTCGGAATACAAGAAGTATTTCGAGAAAGACCCGGCTCTGGCCCGCCGTTTCCAGCTGGTCAAACTGGATGAGCCCTCTCCGAAAGAAGCCGCACTGATCATCCGTGGTCTGCGTCCGGCTTACGAAAAAGCGCACAATATTTATGTCCGTGATGATGCAATTGCCTGTGCGGCAGAAATGTCTTCCCGATATATTTCAGGTCGTCAGCTCCCGGATAAAGCAATTGATGTTCTGGATACGGCCTGTGCCCGTGTAAACATCAGCCTGCGCTCAACGCCGGCCCCGGTTGAAAGTCTGCAACAACAGATTGCCTCACTGCAACGTGAGCTGGACGGTCTGAAACGTGACGAAATTCAGCAAACCGGTGATAAGAAAAATGCCACGCTGATCCCGCACATCGAAAGCCAGATTGTCGAACTGACAGAAGAACTGGCCGAACTGACCGCACAATGGGCAGAAGAAAAAGCGCTGATTGATGAAATGATCAGTCTGCGCGAAAAGCTACATATCGCGACCGGTGAAGCAGAGGCTGACGCTGATTCTGAAGCAACCGAAGCCGCAGAGGAAACCGTGGACATGGACGAAGCGTCGATCCGCGAAGCCATTCTACGCTGTCAGCGGGCACTCGACGAATGCCGCGGTGATGAAGCACTGGTTCACTTTGAAGTTGGTCCGGCTGAAATCAGTCAGGTCATCGCAGACTGGACAGGCGTCCCGGTCGGGAAAGTGCTGAAAGATGAATCCGCTTCTGTGCTGAATCTGAGCGATTCTCTGTCTGGCGCCATCAAAGGGCAGCCTTTCGCCATTGATTCCCTGAGTGAAGGGATTCGTGCAGCGAAAGCCAGCTTGATGAACCCGGATGCACCGATGGGTGTATTCCTGCTGGTCGGCCCGAGTGGTGTGGGTAAAACCGAAACCGCACGCGTGGTTGCCGATCAGTTATTCGGTGGTGAGCGCTTTATGACCACCATCAATATGTCGGAATTCCAGGAGAAACATACCGTTTCCCGGCTGATCGGCTCACCTCCGGGCTATGTCGGTTATGGTGAAGGTGGCATGCTGACGGAAGCCGTTCGCCAGCGACCTTACTCCGTTGTCCTGCTCGACGAAGTCGAAAAAGCCGATCCTGAAGTCATGAACCTGTTCTATCAGGTCTTTGACAAAGGGGTGCTGAACGACGGTGAAGGCCGTGCGATTGACTTCAAGAACACCCTGATCCTGATGACCAGTAACCTGGCAACACAGGAGATTGAAGCGCTGTCTCAGCAGAGTGACGACATCACGGCGTCGCAAATTGGTGAAGCGATTCGTCCGACACTGAACCGCTACTTCAAACCAGCTCTGCTGGCCCGAATGAATGTGATCCCTTATCTGCCACTGGCTGATGACGCGATGACCGACATCATCAAGCATAAACTGGGCAAACTGGGCGAGCGCCTGAAAACACACCATGATCTCACACTGGCCTTTGAACAGGATCTGGTCGATTTCGTACTGGGCCACTGCCGCCTGAGCGAAACGGGTGCCCGTAACATTGATGCGGTCATTAACCGCCAGTTACTGCCTCAGCTGTCGACCGAGCTGCTGTCGCATCAGGGTGAGGAAAGCACCCATACCACACTGACGATTTCCGTCGATGAACAAGGAATGATCGAGTATGCCTTCAGTTAATTCTGGAGAACTCAGTAACCTGTTACTGGCCATCAGTCAGACTCTGGCCGATCGTACCCAGCTGGCGTCCACCATGGACGCCATCCTGGCAGCGGCGCGTCAGCTGACACAGGCCCGGCACGGCATCATGTACGTGCTGGACCAGACCGGACAGGCACTGGTTCCCCTCAGCGTGCACAAGCACGAACAGCCACTGCAGGAACACCCCTGGGTACCGTTGCAGCTGGATCTGCTGAAAGAAAATGATCCGTTTGGCTATGCCATCACCACAGGCGAAATTGTTCTGATCAACGATCTGTATGCCTACTCCGGCTACAATTGCGATGCGATCTATCAGAACGAAACAGCAATGGATTTGCACAGCGCCAATCTCCTGGCCTGGCCACTGAAAGATCACCAGAATCTGACGGTCGGTCTGCTGGTACTGTTCGATTTGTGTCTGATTGAAGATGAACAGTCGTTGTCTGTCTTTACCAAACTCGCCGGCACCAGTATTCGTCAGGCGATGCTGCTGGATACTTATCACACCAGTCTGCGGAGTCTGGAAGCAGACAATGCAGCCCTGAACCGTGAAAACAAGCAGCTGAAAGCCCGGAAGAAAGCCGACTACAATGGTCCGATTGCCGAAAGCGATCCCATGCGTCAGGTGCTTGAACGTTTACAGCGTATTCTGGCCCTGCCGGTTGATGTCCTGCTGCGGGGTGAAACCGGTGCGGGGAAAGAAGTGATTGCCCGCTATATCCACGAAAATTCAGACCGGGCCGGGAAGCCTTTTATCGCGCAGAACTGCGCGGCAATCCCGGAACAGCTGCTGGAATCAGAACTCTTCGGTCACAAAAAAGGAGCATTCACTGGCGCTGATAAAGACAAAAAAGGTCTGTTTGAAGCTGCCGACGGCGGCACGCTGTTTCTGGATGAAATTGGTGATATGCCATTGTTATTGCAGGCAAAACTGTTGCGTGTATTGCAGGAGCGTAAAATTCGCCCTATCGGCAGCAGTGAAGAACGCAGCATCGATGTGCGTGTTGTGGCAGCAACTCACTGTAATCTGAAGGAGAAAATTCAGAAGAACGAGTTCCGCGCTGACCTGTTTTATCGTCTGAATGTTTTTCCGATCACTCTGCCACCACTGCGGGAGCGTCCGGCTGACATTCTGCCGCTGGCTGAACACTTTATTACTCTCACCAGCCAGAAACTGGGACTGGACAGCGAACCAGTCATCAGCAAAAAGGCCCGACAGAGCCTGATGGATTATCCTTTCCCGGGCAATGTCCGTGAACTGAGAAATATCATTGAACGGGCTGTGCTGTTATCTGATTTCGAAACCGTCGATGCCATTGAGCTCGGTGAAGGTGACACTTTTATTCCGGACGTTCAGGCAGACATCCCGGATGACAGTGTGTTCGACAGTACGCTTCCTGAAGTGGATATGGCTTCCCTGAAAGATTCCGTCACTCAGTATGAGCGCACGGTGATCATGAAAACGCTGGAACGCTTCAACTGGCAAACCCGTAAAGCTGCAGAATCTCTGGCGGTGCCGCTCAGCACTCTGAGCCATAAGATTAAAAAGTATGAAATCATGCCTTAGTCTGCTCCCGAAAGGGAGTGGTCACGCAGAGTCCGGGATTCTGCGTCATACCAGACTGACAAAAAAAGGAGATGAACATTCATCTCCTCGATTTTTCAGGATAAAACCATCCTGAATATAGTTGACTTTAGCTGGTTCCAGACTCAGCCAAAATCAAAGTCAAATGTCTGGTAAAAGGCATTGCCTGTATCAGCAACCAGCCAAAGCAGAACCACCACATGGTGACCTTGTTTATGATCAGGTAACACCAGTTGATGATGAATTTTCGCAGGTAAATCATGCTCCCAATAAGGTGCTTCAGGGTAGATATCTTCAAAAAATGGCTTTGACTCCAGTTGGTTGCGGGTAATCACCTGATCTGAATCCCAGCCGTCTCTGGTAATAAAAGCAACATAGCCACGGGTTTTATGCGCCATGGTATAACGCCACTCAATATCAATCACTTTCGAAGCCGGAACCGTCAAGCGCGGCCAGGGCGTTTTGCCTTCAGCGATCAATTGCTGATCTGTATAGTTCAGTTTCTGGCGAACATCTTCATGACCACCACTCAAAATCAGACCATCAACCGGAGGCTGAAAGCTATTGACGTCGGTCGATTCATAAAATGCGGCACCACCTTCTTGCGCAGGAAAGTTTTTACCGCCTTCCAGTTCAACAACATGCCACTCCCCTAAATTCCACCAGCCTTGCTCAACCGCATAAGCACCGCGAGACGGCGGGTTAATGACATATCCATGTTTCGGTTTTAATTGATTAATATTCGAAACGGGCTGATTCATAAGTCACCTGACGTTGTTTGTGGATTTCTCTATAGGTATAGAACGCCAGAAAAAAATAAGCACATGAGCGCATACATTTCTTGAGGAAGGGTGAAGTGACTCGCAGCGCTTCAGAACTCGACACTCACCCTACGCTTATCCGTCTTTGCACATCAAAACCAAAGACGGCTGTTTTTTATTTCAGGGCATGGACTTGTTGCGTCAGGGTCTAGAGCTGAGCTTTTAAGAGTTTAATTTCCTCCGCCTGCTGACTGATCAATTTTCGGTTGTATTCACCGGCATATTCATTAGCGAGTATCATTTCTTGTACATTATCAATACATCTATCCGGAAATACAACGGCACCATTGCATAGCTTCATTTTGCCCCCACAACAGCAAAGGTATTATTCTCCGCCACTTCTTCTCTATGAATATCATGGTCGCGAGCAGGATCACCCACACTGATACCGACCGAGCTCTCTCCGGTGACGACCATATTAGTACCTATTGCCGTTGAGTTGATTCAGATGGCATGCGCGCCATCTCCCTCAAGCCGTAGAGAGCTTCTCTTTTGCATGACCATTACCCCAAGCAGTTGCATGATCCCCTTTCGCCTGTGCACCAAACCCTCAGGCTGTGGCAAAGGTTCCGGAAGCTTGAGCAAATCCCCAGGCGGTTGAACCATTGCCGGACGCAATAGCGCTTCTTCTGTTTAAACCAGCCGCTTCAAAACCTCAGGCTGTCGAATAGTCACCGGTCGCTTTGGCAAATATTCCCCAGGCCGTACTACCTTTCCCGGATGCAACGGTCGATGATCCTGACGCAGTACTCAATTCTCCGGATGCAATCGGCGCTTCATAATAATGATTATCCACATATGCATGACCAGAGAATGCAATGATGAGTGAAGCAAGCAGCGTTTTTTGATTCATTTTTCATCTCTTCGAATATGTCAAACCCATATGAGTAACGGCGTATATACTTATAGTCCCACGAACTCAATACACCAAGACGCATCTTTTGTTTTCATTGGCTGAAGATCGCTGATGAGGCACGGGAGCGGCGAAAAAATATCCAGTGAGTTTACGGGTTAAGTGAAGGGAGATTCGGGTGCTGTTGGTGGGGGGGAGATAAAAAATCACCGCCGGATGGCGGTGATTCCTCATAAGAAATAAATAAATTAATTAGTTACATTCACTATCGCTGTTGCTTCTTTAGTTAAATTTCCATACTCATCATCAAGACCTGCCGCAATTCCAATTTTATGACTCCCGGTAGATTTAGCATAATATGAGAATAATAAAGTCGTATTATTATTAATCCAGTCAACACTCGATGCTCTTCCACCATTTTCTATATATGTTTCCCAACTTTTAATTGGACGATTAAAAGTTACTGTACCTTGAATTGTCTCACCCACTTTCATTGAATTCTTACTTAATACAATTGATTTCATCAACGGGGAAGCAATCACATTGAGATTAGTGTTCTTTAATTTACCTGGCATTCCATCATCTTCAGCAACATAGCTTCCATTCTTTAAATAGATGGTGACATTGGTATCTTCTCCGCTTGGTGTCACATATTCGACATACCAAGTCATATTATTTCTACCACTGCTTACATTTTTGAAATAGCCATGCTCACTTCCTAGATCAGCAATTGCCTCAAAATCATCAACAGTAATATCCGTCACGGGCTCTGAGAATTCCATCGTCACCTCAACTGTTTGATTCCCTCCGACAACAGTGTTTTCAACATACATATTGTTAACAACAGGCACACTCCACGGCTCAACAACAACATTAGAGACCGGATTACTGACTTCATTTCCAGCATAGTCAGTGGCTTTAATCATCAAGTTATGAGTGCCCACGGCCGCTTTAAAGTCGAAGGTATAAACGCCACTCACTTCTGCCGGCTTGGTGTAATCAGACGGATTTGTGCCATCATCCAATGTCGCAACAACCATGGTGCTGTTCAGGTTTGCGTCCTGAATCTTGGCGGATAAACGGAAAGTATATTTACCATCCGCACCAGGCTGTACAGGTAGCTGTTCAGTCTGCACATCAAGAATGATTGGACTCGCCATATCAATAATCAGTGGTGACATGGTCACTGGCGTACTTTCCCCTTTCAGGGTATAGCTCGGCAGTGAACGGCCCAGATTATCCAGAATCGTCAGTTTCAAGTGATATGGCCCCTGCATACTCTCTGCCAGCGTCGCAATATTAGTTGCAGTTGTCAGACCTTTGAAATCACCGGTCAGGGTAATCGGACTCAGACCCGCAGCCTGTGGATCCAGTGTCACCACATACCCTTTCACTTTTGCACGAGAATTCGGATCCGTAACAGTACTAATATTGAACGTCTGCGTGTTACTAGACAGGACGATATTCGAGCCTTTCTTCTGAATACCCAGCAACTCCAGAGTTGCTTGCGGCTTGATAATATTGACGGTGAAATCTTTTAATGCCTTCTGACCCACTTTATCGTATGCAGTGAGAGTAACTCGGAAACTGTCATTATTACCCAGCAGTGCAGGGTCAAATGTCAGTTGCTCAATAGTGTCATCTCCAGAGTATTTATCTACAACGATAGTATCACCAAGTCCTTTTATTGCATATTTCACCTGACTGAGGCCACTTGCTTCGTCGGAAACATCGAATCTCATTAACACATTACCATTGCTATCAGAGCCAATACTATATGCATCTTCAATGACTGGAGGAGCCTGATCGATGCCTAGTGACAGCTTAGCCACAGCTAGATTTTCCCAAGAGTCACTCACCGTTACCAAGACTGGTACATCAGTCGCTACATAATCTGCTGGAAGTTGTCCCGTAAAAGTAGTGCATCGATAACTAGGATCATCAACACATTCATTTACATTGCTGCCAAAATTACCTGGCTCAGTATTGAAGTCAGTTTTAGTATTACCCGTGTTAGTTCCGCCTAATTCAACTACGACATTGCCGAGTCCAGCCTCAGGCCCTAAACCTATTTTCAAGCTGAATATCAATGTTTTAGAGTTAATATAATCATCGTTTTTCATATCCGTGATCACGACTGTTGGCATTGTATCTGGTACATACAATTTAATGGTTGAATCCACATCCAGAACTGCATTCCCTGCTATATCTTTCAGGCCATTGATTTTCACAAAATGTTCAATATCACCACCACGGACTAAATCATTATATTTGCCAGTAAATGTGTATGTAATCGTCTTATTGCCGTTACTGCGCTGAATAGCCGTCGGCTCGTACTCTTTCAAGCCTTTCAAAAGCTTCACAGATGCGGTGTCATCCATACCAGATAAGGTATCAGTGACCGTAATACTCAAAGAAAGCATTTTCACACCATCAACCGTATCCACAGCTTCTTTCTTCAGCATAAAGTTGTCTTTATTCGCGATCACTGGCGCATCAATATCCACCATATTGAACGAGAAGATTTGATCAACTTTGGCGTTATTACTCGCTGTGGTGAGCGTAATCAATACCGGATTATTCGCCATATTGCGATCAATGTTGTCGAACTGACACACTGGCGTAGCGGTATTGGTGTATACCTTGTAGTAACCCGATGTATCGTTCTCCGGAGCTTTGTCGCTGGTGTAATTTTCACGCAGCCAGCATTCCAGTTTATTCAGGACTGCACCTTCTGCATTCTGAATGCCAAATTCAGCTTTCAGGCTCTGACCAAACGTAGACGTACCGAAGTTCGCTGGTTTCAGAACGGTCAGGCTGTAACCTTCACGCTGAACGGTCAGTGGTCGTACTACGGTTCTTTTCTGACGTGGTCTGCCTTTGTTCACCTTCGTTTTGTTGTACACATCCACCACCAGATTATATTTACCATCGTTGGCAATCTGGGTATTCAGACTGGCTTTACGCTGTGTTTCGTTGCCTGCAACCGGACTGAAGACAATGGTTTCGCCCTGTTCAGTCCCCACGCGAAACAGTGTTGCTTCCACTTTATCAATGCCACTTTCCGGATCGATCGCATCCAGGTACAGATCAATCGTCCCGGCTTCAGTAATGGTCTGCGCCGGAGAAATTTCTTTATTATCGCTCTGATAGCGCGCGGTCAGCGAAGCATCAGGCGGTGTGGTATCGACCTGAATGGCAAAGGTTGTTTTATCCTGCAGATTGCCACGAATATCTTCAGCATTGATTTTCAGGGTGAAATCCTGCTGCATATTGGTTTCAATCTCATTTGGATTGGTTGGCTGCGTGCCAGCCACGCCCGGCGGTGGCGTTGTTCCGGTGTAAGTCCAATAAACGACTGAACCCGGTTTGATTGGATCTGTGCCCTCGTCCTGAACGGAAATACCGAACACATAGCCTGGCTCAACATAATCATTCACTTCATCAAAATTGTTCAGTGTGATTGCCGGACCTTCATTATCGAAGTAGGTGGAGACCGCATTTGAGCGGCTCTCGAAGCCATATTTATCCGTTGCTTTAACAAAGACTTTGATCTGATGACCTTCGCTGATATTGATCAGCGACGTATTCGCCTTTTGCAGATCAATATTGATATTGGTCAGCCCTTCCGGCTTGAACGGCTCCACCAGTTTGACGTCACTGGCGCTCAGTTCTTGCCAGAAGCTGATATTTTCCACACTGGAATCATCGGTAATGCTGGCAATATTGGCGATGAAATTCGTGCCCATGATATTGCCGGACAACTCAGGTGCTGTACCGTCTTTCAACGTAGGCGTCGCGATCGCTGGCCCCATTTTGTCAATCTTGAATGCAAAAGTGCCCTCACCCTGATTCGGCGGGTAAGCAGTATCTCTCGCTGTGATATACAGCGTGTAGGTTTTACCATGCTCGAGATTTTTTGCGACCAGCTGCATTTTGGTGTTGGCTTTCTCACCCAGCAAATAGGCCGGCACCGTTGAGCAATCCGTGCCACAAGGCGCCAGATCAATCAGTCCCGCACCGGTATGCAGTTTGAGTTCAATATCCCCCAATGCACTGACATTACCGATACCATTATTCAGCACTGCGAGTGGCGACCACTCGCTGTTACCGCCCAGCAGTTCCATATCAGAATCCAGCACTTCCGGTGCCTGATAATCGACATTCACCCGGAAACGTCCGACATTCGGATCGGTGGCAGGAATGAAATTGCCCAGTTTATCCGCACCTTCGGTGATCAGCGTCCACGAACCGGCATCCAGATGTACCGGCTTCGGAATTTCCAGATCATCGGCACACTGCGTATCCAGACACAGGTACATGGTGACGGTGTTACTCTCAGATTTTGATTCTTCCTGCGTCACCACACGCTCTTTCGTCCCGTTACGGAAAATGAAACGACGCTTGGCCGGATCCTCACCCACTCTTTCATCCACCTCAAACTTCAGGGTTTGTTTAAAGTTGGTGTTGATATAGGTGTTGTCCGGCAGATTGTCGGCTTTAAACGGCGGAATGAAGGTATATTTCGGCGGATCGTTATCGATGATAAAGATAGTCGCTTTTTTCGCCTGGCCATTATAGCCATGGCTGTTGCCTTCACGGTCAGTCGCACTCAGCAACAGATCCAAACGGGCAATGCCCGGATAATCGTTGGCCGTGTCTAAACCAAACTGATGCTTCTCTGTGTAAGCGTCGTTATCAATTTTATTGACCGTGATCCCGGTTGGCGTGGTCGCATTCGTCTCCGTGTCCAACCCCCAAAACAATTCCAGCTTGGTGGGTTGTGCACTTTTATCCAGGCCGGAAGGATCGGTCACATTCACAATCGCGCTCAGATCCCCACTCACATACCACTTATTGAATAACTGAATGGCATTACTGGCCAGCGGATCCAGACTGACCGCTGGTGGTTCCTGATCGACCGCTTCCACAGGCGAGTTAAAGACCTTCTGGCTTTGCAGCGTCGGGTCTGCTTTCGCGAAGCGGTTGGCATAGTACATCGCCACTTTATCATCGACTTTGCCGGTAAAGTTTGTTTTCACAAAGTCGTAGAAATGCTCGCCCAGTTTCTCGCGGTAATAATTTTCGCCCAATGGGTCATTGGCAAAATACAGCTGCTGACCGGCAGCATTCTTCCCATCCGGTTTCCCGTCTCCGACGATATCGGTGTAATACAGTTTTGCCAGATCCGTGCTGTTCTGAACCGCACTCGCGTTGGCAATATCACCCATGGCTTCCAGCAGGAAACGGTACAGATATTTATTGGACGGCGGGTTTGGAATCGTCAGCAACTCATCATTATTCGCGTAATAGGTAGTCGTTGGGTTGAAGCCAAAGAACTGACTGGTCTGCTCACCAAACATAGCATTCACATCAGAGAGAATACCCTGAGCAGTCCCTTGTGTTTTATTTGATTTATCAAACAGGTAATCAAAGAATCCGGACTGGAAGACCGACAGCTCCGTGACGATAAATTCACGGTCACCAGACTCGCCGCCAACAATGCCATAACTGCGCAAACCATGATCAACTGTCAGATCCAATTGAGTCAACGACTTCTTGTTCCATTTGTAGAAATCAGCTTTGCCTGTCACCGTGACCCGGTGAATTTCACCTGAAAACTGTGAGTGCATCTGGCAACTGGCCGTATCTTTCAGTGTACCGCCGCCTGATTTCGCGGGTTCAGCCAGCATGGTGCACGACGCAACGGACGCCCACTGACCGGAACCATTTAAACGTTCGACGACCGCATTTGCGTTAATATACGGTGACGTCACCTTGATCGTAGGCAGATTGAAGGTTGATTTAAACTGGAATTTATAAGGGACTGAGGTATTGCCAGACCCGTCTTCTGTAACAATGGTGATGGTTTGCGCATAGCCTTCATCAACCCGGGCAAAATCTGCCCCAAAAATTTCTTTGACGAACGGAATAAAATAGTGAGCTTCACTGATACGCCCGTCAGCGTCTGGTGCCGGGTAAACTTCATGCGGAATCTGGTTCAGGCTGCTTTTCACCGTTCGGGTGATTTTCGCCGACTCGCCAATCTTACCGGCTTCATAAGTCACGATGACATTCAGTTCTTCAGCCGAAGAACTGGTCACTTCTGAGTTGCCTGTTGCGTCAGAAACACTCAGCGTCAGATAGGGAATCTGATTCTGATCCAGGACCAGCGTCGTAAAGTCTGCAAAATCGACTTCCGGATGGACACCTTTCAGCCCTTGCTGGGCATATGCATAATTCAGGTTCAGGTACTGTTTTCCGTACAGATCCTGGAAATATTCTTGCGTCAGGTTGTCCTGATACTCGCCGGTATCTGCGTCGAAGAACTTCATTGCGACTTCAGGAAACGCGACGCTTTGCGTGGGTGCTGTCGTATCCGACAAAATCAGGTGCTGTTCCTGACTTTTATTCCCATTCCCATCCGTTGCGGTGAGGAAGAAAGTGGTCTGTCCGCCAATGAACAACCCCCGGTCGAAGTTTTGCGTAAATGCACAAACATCTTCCTGAGTGTCCGGATCTTTTTGCATCGTGCAGTTCAACACTTCCGGCGCACCGGCATTCACAGCGATCGTCGCGCTTGAAATCACTGAACCTGCATCTTTGATGGTTCCGGTCAGGGTATAGAATGCCTTGTTGACCGGGTTAAACGTCGCCGGAGAAGTTACATGAATCACCGGAGCAATATTGTCCCATTTGAATGGCACGTACTGTGCGTCATTGGCATTTCCCAGAACATCCGCCACTTTCAGGACCAGACGGGCTTCAACCGGTTCCGCCGACAATTTATCGATTTCCCGCGTGTTGACTTTTATCACTACCAGCGTTTCACGCACACCGCTCTCGATCGCTTCCGATTCCACACTGCACAATGCAGACACACCCGTCTTACAATTCTCAGGCTCTCCCCAGCCGTTTTCTGCCGTTTTGGTCTGTAAGAAGACTTCTGCATACTCAATCCCGATGAAATCAGTCACCTTCACAGAAACCAGACCAGCGCCGGACAGCACTTCATTGCCAAAGCGAGCCACTTCCGGTGCATCATCATCAATAGAGACAGGCGCACGCGGCGCATAAATACCACCCGAAGCATTGTTCAGGCGGTTGACCAGCAGGCTGTAATCACTGGAAGGGGTACCCGAGACGTTCAGGTCCGTATTGTTCACAACACGGAGTAAGTGCTGTGCCAAAGTGTTGGTATAGTAATCGACGGTCAGTCGCTGCAGACCGAAAGACAGCGCCGTCGGCAGTGCAGAAATCTCATCTAAAGACCAGCCATCCAACTGACCGGTTGCTCTGATGTCGCGATACTGTAAATCTGCCAGATTAAAGGAGGTATAAATGACCTTTTCACTGTCACTGCCGCCCGATTTCTGCAGCATCTCATAAGCCAGAGAAGAGTAAGCCAGCAAAAAAGCACCATACTGATGCCCTTGCGTGGCCGTCGCACTCCAATTCCCCATCGAGATGTCCAGAGGCTCCACAGAAAAGACATCAAATCCATACTGGCTGTTGACCGCTGCGTTTGCCGAATCAATTGCTGCTGCAGTCTGCTGACCTAAACGCTGAATATTATATTCAGCCAGACCTGCGGCAATGTTCGTTAAAGGTGTCAGCATGACATTTCGGCTTTGTCCTTCAACAAAGTTGACATACGCACGAAATTTCAGCGGACCCCGGTCATTCACAACAACCACATTTTTTGAATGGGGATCTAAATAGCCGCCACCTGCAGCTTCAATATACAGAGGCGCTGAACTGGAGGTCAGAGCAATTGAAAAGCGACCATCCGGATTGGTATTCGTGGCCGCTAATAAACGGCCCAGTTTGCCATTGTTAAATTCATAGACGCTCACCTTGGCATTCGATACCGCAGCATCAAACACCACACCACTGATAATGCCCTGCTGGCGATCTTTCGGATATTCCGGATAGGTTTTTTCTTCGCCACACGCAGAGAGAAATACAATAAGCAGAAATAGAGTGATTCGTCTAAACACAATAGCCACACTGAATTATAGGTCAATAACCTGACATTATATTCACTCCAGAAAACAAGACAATCCAGTAAAAACAACAAGTTATACTTTCACTTTCACTGGATCAACTGTCATAATGACAGGTATTTCATTCATAAAAACAGCCAGACCTGAACCTGAAAAGGCCAAAATGACGCTTTTCCTCAGATGGATTTCACGAAAAAGTAACGTATAAATCTAATTTTTGTGACATGCAACCAAGCGACAGTAATACTCCCTAATTTAGGTAAAACTACAACGCAAAGTGCAATGTCCATTAAGCGAAATCAATCTGTTTGAGTTTGCCTGATTTCATTCCGGCCAGATATGCATGTGTGATATTGATTCACAAAAACAAGGATGGTTCTTTGGCTGAAAATAAAAAAGCACGACTAAACAGAAATGAACCCTGTTCGTCGTGCCCTGAATTTTAGCGAAAGTTAAAGTTGTGATTCAAACCATCAAGGTTTTTTCTTCTCTTTCCTTTCACCGTCCGCATATTGTTCAGATTTATCTAAAATACCCAGCGCACCCAGTCCGGTGATGATATCCAGATTGGTCGTCAGCTTACCGCTGTCATTTCCGCCAAAGTAGTTTTTTGGCATTTCAATTTTATAGTTCTTCAGGTTTTGATACAGAGCGGTCGATACGTCCCTGTTCAATTCCGCCAGATAAACAGCTTTATTGGCGCCCAGTGCATCATACTTCGCTTGCAAGACTTCAGCTTCCGCACGGCCTTTCGCAAGGATTGCTTTCGCTTCATACTCTGCAGCAAGAGCATTGGCTTTTTGAATTTCCAGGTTCGCTTTCGCGATCGCCAGTTCTTTCTGTTTTTCGACTTCGGCTAATTCCTTTTTCTTCTGAACATCCAGAATTTTCCGGTCAGCGGCCCCCTTCGCAATTTCCAGTTCTTTCTGCTGAGAAATTGTCACTAACTCTTTGTTACGCACTGCATCCTGAACTGCGCGTGTCCGCTGAATCTCTTTTTTCAGCTGCTCTGTATCAGACAGCGCTTTGGAGGTTTCCTGCTCCTGAATGGCACGAATGCGCTCCGCCACCAGACGCTTTTTATCCGCCAGAAGTTTCTCTAACTGCTCTTCCGGTTTCGGATCTCCAATCGTGATTTGCGTAACCGCAATCCCATATTGCTGCAGCGGGTTTTCCTGACGACGCGGAACGCCTTTCTCATCCAGAACCGGGATCGTTTTCCAGACCAGTTGTTTTGTGCGCTGAAGCTGATTTGCATTACTCTGACTCGCACCTACCGGTGCCAGATCAGTCTCTTCAACTTCGACTTTACGTCGTTCCGTCATATAAATGCCGTTTCTGAGCTGATCATCCAGTTGCGTTTTAAACTGGTTCAGACCGCCCTGAAAAAATTCCTCGCCCGTGTACTGTGTCGCCGTAATCACGGTCACGTTTCTTGCGTTTTTGACCAGCAGTGCATCAATCAGATTGGTGTTGTTTCTGAATTCACGGTGCATTTTCTTGATCGCTTCCGGATTCTGCGACAGTTTGAACCTGAATGTCACAGGAATCATTCCGACATAGGTGTCCGCAAAACTTGCACGTACCGGAGGTAAGCTCTGCCGGGAATCTTCACCTAGATTATTACCATATGAGACCGTAATGACCTGATCATACATGGTGATTTTAGAAAGAAACGGCGTTCTGAAATGAATACCCGGGGTGGTAAAAACATCCAGCTCACCCGTCAGGTTGTTCTGATGAACATAGGTATAGCCCGCATCCGTCATTAAAATGGAACTATTAACCATGCCCGCAATGACAGCCAGACAGAGAACACCCCCAACGATTTTGGCGACGGACTTTTTCGTGTGTACATGTTCGATCATTTTGCTTTCCATGTTTCAAGATTCTTTAGAAGATCAGACCATGGTTAGATGCGACCAAAACCCAAATAAAATGAATAAAATCAATTATTTATAAAAACAAAAAGCGCGAACAAGTCGCGCTTCAACAAGCAGTCTTCTGAACATCAATGAATCGGTTTAACTCAGGATTTGATTAAACTTAAAGTCAATCACCCAGTACGTTGCGGCATACATCGCTGCCAGTAAAGTGACGGTCAGCCCGACAATCAGTTTGGGGGGAATCACTCGCCGTAGCGGTCGGCTGATGGAGGCCGCCTTCATATTCACTAACTGCAGCTTTTCCTGATCAACCAGTCGATCTTCTTTAATCAGCCGGTAAACCGTATCAGCAATATCGGCAATTTTTTCATTGCCTCGTTCGACACGACCAAACTTGCCTTTAAAACCAACCTGCAGCAGAAAATACAAAAACTCAATCAGATGCCGGTAACGTTTCGGATCCTGACGCAGTCTGTCCAGGATGGTGTAAAACTTATCGCCGCCCGACGTTTCATTATGAAATTCAGCCAGCAGGCTGTGCGTGCTCCAGTTACTTTTCTCGCCCCACTCCTGGCTGTATACGGCCTCATCCACAGCCGAGCATACGCAGTAGCGCATCACCAGCAATGAAGCGCGATCCGTGTTCGCCAGCAGGAGGCGTTTTTCCGCGTCCTGAATTTCACGGCTGATTTGCTCCCGCAAAGCTGTCGGGTCATCCAGCCAGGGAATTGATGGGATGCAGGTCAGGCAAGCCAGCACCCAGGTGAATTCATCCACCAGCTGGTTAATACCAAGTTTCTTGATTTCCAGCTGTTTCACCGCAATATTTCGCGGAACTTCCGGAGCGGGCATGACCTCCATCGGTTTGCCCGGCTCCGACTGAAATAATACGACCGTTACATCATCGTCTGCCGGACTCATAATCTAACCGCCCACAACTGCAGTTCCAGGTTCGGGAAATCTCCCGAAACATGCATCGCAATACCTGAAGAAGAAGACAGCGCTTTCCATTCTTCAGATGCCTTGTCCAGTTCGAAGTAAGTAAAGCCGGCATGATAAGGCAGCTGTCGCGGCACAACCGGCATTGGCTTAATTGCAATGCCCGGCAGCTGGAAGTTCACCAGATCACGGATATTTTCCAGGCTGCCCACTTTCACCTGAGAAACAAAGCGTGTATGCAGGACATCCAGCGTGACGTCTGCCTTCACGGCCAGAATAAAGGTGGTGGTTTCAATGATATCGCGATCGGCGATATTGGCCACCCGAACGCCATAGCCCTGCTCTTTCAGCACCAGCGGAATGGCACGCTGCTCAGACATCACGGTCAGGCTGCTGCGGTTCCGGCTGATCAGCGACCACATACATTCGGTCAGATCACCGTGGTTATAAGGCAGATAGGCTTCAGGACGACGTAAGGATGAGCACAGTGTTGCCAAATCACCTTCTGCCTGCAGCAATACACGATACAGCGCTTCAGGATGAACACCTTCCAGACTGCCGATATGCCAGAACAGCGGCTCTAATTTATTCACCGCCTGCAGCAGCATAAAGTCAGCAACAGAAGAAACGCCCTGCTGATCAACCACACCCAGGCGTGCCACAATGGATTCAGCACGGTGCTTCAGCAGTGATGCAAATTCAGTCACAAATTTAGTCAGTACTGCTGAGGCACGGATATCCAGACAAGTCGGGATAAACTTATCATCCAGAACGACTGTCCCGTCACTTTTCACTTCAGAGATTTTCAGGATTGCAATTGACGTGTATGCCGAGCGATCGTCGCTCTCCAACATCAGACGGAAATTCAGACTGCCGACATGAATCGTGGTGGTGTCTTCACTGTCATACAGGCAGTCCACGACCTGCTGTTCCTGAAGGCAATAACGTGCACCATCGCCGGCATTGGTATAGAGTTCGCCCTGTTCAGAAGGCAGCGGGCAGCACAGATACACAACTTTATCGACAGTCGACGAGTCCACTTCAAGCATTGACGGAGCAGGCGCTTCCGCCGGTAACGCAAACGGCGTACGGTCCTGCAGAATCCCCTCTGCAACCGTTACACCAATTTTGCCCATTTTCAGCAGTTCGTGGTTGATCTCCAGCCGGCTGATGCCCCAGCTCAGCGGTGAACTCAACGCCGTACACAAACTCATCTGCTGGGAATGAAACCGGTCCAGTTGCTGGAAGTGCTGCGGTTTCATAAACATGCCGTCTTGCCAGACCACAGGGTTATACAATGACATAATAACTTCCTTAGAAATAAATCTGTTCTACACCTTTGGTGCGTTCTACCGACAACACGTTATTCACCAGATTCACGTCCAGAAAATAGCTTTTACGCTCTTCTATCGTGTGAATGGTGCGCCAGCTGGTGCCGTTGATATCCCGGAATGCGACCGCAAATCCGACCGCACGCGTTTCCGGCTGAAGTTTCAGAAATTCGGTCAGTTCCTGTCCCGGTTCTAACTGGTATTCGTAGCGTTTGATGTATTCATCACCCAGCGCAGATTTGTCATTCTCAAACAGCGAAAAGAAATCCAGGCTACGAAACAGCACCGGCGAAGACAGTTCATAAATCCGCAAGATAGCCGGTGACGATGATCCGTTCGGCCGGACATTCAGACTCTTGTCCGTTGTGATGTGCACTTCAATTTCAGCCGTTTCCGGAATCAATCCGGCAGTATCTTTAAACTGTTCCCACACTGCACAACCAGACAAAGACAGTGCAACCATTAAACCCAACAATAAATTACGCATTTTGCCCCTGTAATAATTCCCTGTACTTGGTTGCCAGATTCGCATCAGCGCTTTCTTGCGTTTCAGACTGCATATCCGACTGCTGCTGTGCAAAATGGTCCTGATACGCACTCCAGAGACGCTGCTTCTTCAGCCAGCCGCCGCCTTTTTCCTGTTGTTCTGCTTCGAAAGCTGCAGGGGAGAGTGACGTCAGTTGCTGCATGAACAGCGATTTTCTGGCTTGGTTCAGACGAGCCCGATGCGTGGCCAGCTCTTCATGGATATGCTCAACAAGTTCAACCGGTTCAAGAATGGACTGCTGATAAAGCGACAGCATGCTGTCCAGCAAATGGGCCTGAGACTCATCGGCCTCACCAGCCAGTGCCAGTGACTGGCGCAGCTCGGATGTCATCGCATCCAGACAGCCCCGCAAACATAATCCCATCTGCCGGTACCAGTTTTCATCGCAAAGCTGTCTTTGCTCCGTCGACATCCCCAACCCGTCCAGAAAAGCAGATTCAGCCTGCCTGCCAGAGAGGGGCGACATTTCAGTGTGAGCCAGTAAACCCAGGGCAGCCGGCTCAGCAATCGGGGCTGGTTTTTCAGGTTTCGGCGGATGGGACGGGATGCGCTCGGCACGCATTTCAGGCTGAGGTGGTGCTGGTCGCTGTACCGGTCTCTGAACCGGTTTCGGCACGGACGCTACCGGTTCACCACCAAAATTCCAGTCTTCCGGAATCAGGTTCGGCACGTCCATTTCGGAATGAATACTTTCACTGTCATCCAGCATCTGCCGGTGCGGTGGTGTGTAATCCACTTCAGGTTTTGGGATCTCATCTTCAATCAGCGCTTCCGCTTCATCTTCTTCTTCCTGAAGATGGTACAAGGGCTCGGTGGTGTCAGCCTTTTCATCCGGCGGAAAAAAGAGCTCTTCTACGGTCCCTTCAGCAAACTCTTCGGCTTTGGGCGGCAAGACGACATTCAGTGATTCAACGGGGTCGCTGCTTTTCATCTCCGGCATAATGTCTTCTGCCAGATTGATATGCTGGATTTCATTCTCGAAGCTGACCGTCAGCTCATAACGCCCCAATGACACCGTGTCCCCTTCCTGCAACGCAGAAGGCTGATTTTTCAGGGCTCGCTTGTCATTAATGAAAGTCCCGTTGGTACTGATGTCATTCAGGTAGAACTCACCGTTATAGCTGGTAATGAGCGCATGAGTACCAGACAGATACTTGTTATGATCTTCCAGATGGAAAAAGCACTGAGCGCTGCGGCCGATGCTGCCCCCAAGACTGTCAAATTCCATTTTTTTGACCCCTGTATACTCGTCAGGGGCGCTGTTCACGGTGAGAATGAGCGTTTTATGCGTCATAAGCAAAAATCAGAAAAGAAACGATAAGGAAAATTCAACGCCGCCCAAGCCATTATTGACGGGAATGATCAGCGTTGCCTGAGGTACCAACTGCAAATGTGCATCAGGATTACTGCCAATTTTCAGGACGGTCCCTGCATTGAGCAACAACCCAGCCTCAAAGGCATTATTGTCCTGCAGCTGGGTGCCATATTTGAACTCATCGGAATCGACATACCAGCGCTCTGAATACTCACTGTATGCCAGTGAGATACCCGCCCCGATATAAGGCGTTAACCAGCTGGTGACGGGAAACGCATACTGAGGCAATACCCTGAATTCATAATTGTCCACTTCCTGATAGATACCATTCTGGGGTGCAGGAATATTGTCGGAGAGATAATTCAGGCCAAACCACCAGCGCCAGCGTGCGCTGTTATCATCAATGGGCCGGGTATGCACAAGCCCCCATCGCATACTTTGGTTTTCACCTGACTCGCCCTCTTCGGCACTTGAAGTGAAATCATAATAAGCAGCCGTGACACCAAAACGCTCGCCTTTGGATAAAGCCGGAGCAGAAAGTATCAAACCGATGAATAAACAGACTGAATGTTGAAGACGATTCATAATGTTCGCGTTCACTAAATTAAAAACATCTGAAAGATAAACGCATGAAATAATGAATTCAAGGGCTCAATTGGGCCGTCATGAAATTCAGTTAATTTAACTATGGATATTTTCATTTTGACTGAGATTGTTGTCGATTTAACACCCACTTCGCATCCGGAAATGAGCTCATTCAAAACTGATAAAGAAATTATGGTTTTTAATTAATGTGAAATTATTCCCAAAACACTCAAGTTGTTAACATTAAATATAAGCTCTCACATATGGAACAAAAGTCACAATAATATTTTACCTCTTCAAAAACAAGGATTTAATTAAGACACAAAATGCCTTTTCACTTTGTCAGAGGAATGTCAAAAACAAAGAAAACACAAAATAAAACCAATAAAAACAAACAGATAATCCATTATCATTATATCTTTTGTGATCTTAAGCCAGTAAACAAATCATCCACTTAGTTTCGTATGCCCGTTATGCTTAAAATATTCTCAATTCAAGGGGTTTCCGTGAAAATGAACCTCGATATTTTAAAATGGACTGCATAAAGCGACAAAACGTCTGTAGCAGAATGATGGAACAATTTTAAATACGAAAGGTATTAACAAAAAGACAAATTTTTCCGCCTTATAATTTAGTATCTACTAATAAATTAAACTTTAAGTAAGCGATTGGAAAAGGACTATCCAAACGTAAAACTTTCAGTTTCTATTACTTTTGAAGTTGGCTATTTACCATGAAATTCACTGATATTGCACTCAGGCCAATATCGGCGCAGTCGCCCGTTGGCCAGGATCCACGTACACTGGATCTGTTTTCTGATCTCAAAAGAAATGTAAACCGGCTGAGTAGTTTTGTATCCCCTGCACCATGGAAGGAGATCTATTCTACGGCCGAAACACTGTTAACCTCACACAGCAAAGACTTTCGGTGTGCGAGCTACTATTGCGTTGCTGCCTGCCGCATCGATGGCTTAAAAGGTGCCGTCGTCGGCTTAAATGTGCTGAACGATCTAAGCATTGTGTACTGGCATTCGGCTTTTCCAAGTGCCGACAAACCCAATGCCCGGGTTCAGTCTTTTGACTGGGTTGCTGAACAGCTTCCCACTGCGCTGAAAAAAATCAAAGTCAGCCTGAAAGACCTGGCGCTGGTTGAGGCCGGACATCGCTTTGCACTCAGTCTGGAACAGGAACTGCAACACCAGCTGGGCAAGCAGGCACCATCGCTGGGGCCTGTACGCAAACAATTCACCGAGTGGAAAGATCACCTCGAAGAACTGGCTGAGAAAGAAGAATCCCGCCAGCGTAAAGGTACTGCGCAGCCACTGGCTGAAACAGCCGAAGAGGCAACACCGGCGCAGGACACAGCGAAAGAAACTGAAACCAAACCCAGACTTCCCGCCTGGTGTTACTGGCTTGCAACTGTATTTATCCTGGGATGTCTTGTGTTTTCAATTGCTGCTGTTCGTCAGTATCTGTATCAGCGAGATATCCCGGCGGCTTCTGCAGTGCAGCTGGAGAAGATCACCTCAAAATTGATCCATGCGGAGCCATACTTCAAAAACCGCCTGAAGGAGGAAGTACTGACCCGTACCAGTGAACTGATGCAGGACTGGACCGCCTATCCTGAACGTGTTTACAACCATCAGGTGCTGGAAGCACTGGCGAATCATGTGAATTCACTTTATCCGGATTCCATTGCGGCTAAAACTGCGGTGTCTCAGTACCAAGCAGGAAAAACAGCACTGGCCAGTGACTATCAGGCCATAAACGACCAGTTCAAACGTGCACGGACGATTATTGCCAACGCCGCTTTAGTCGACGAAAGCGACAATATCACCGCGGCCTATAAATTTAGTAATACTCTTTTTCCGTTTCTTGGTCGCCTTGATTATTTGGAGAAAGGTCACATTGAGCGTGAGGATATTATCAAAGCGCAAAAAACGCTCAGCGCTTACCAATACCGCCTGATGGAAATATCAAACCAATTCGAACAACAAAACCAATAACAAAAACTGGCAGGTTATATCTTGATTAAAACACTCAAAACACCGAGGGTATTTATTATACTCTCTGCTGTGCTGCTCTCTGTATTGTACGGCTTATTCTCTTATTTCGTGATGGACTTACCTTTCAGTCATTATCTGACTTGGGGTCCGATTGCTCTGGTCTGTACAGCGGCGATCATCGTTTTGATCGGTTACGAGGTCAAAAAACGTAAGTCACGTTCAAACAGCGATATTGAAACCGAAGAAGAGACGCTGAAAGGTCTGCTTGCCTCTTTGCTGAAAGGGTCCAGCCATAAGCCAATCTACCTGATGCTTGGTAATAAAAAATCAGGGAAAACGTCTCTGCTGACTAGTTCGCATGCGATCAAACCCATTGATCAGAAAAACACGCTCCAGACGGATTATTTCCTCTGGTACGAATCTGATCAGGCGATTTTTATCAAACCGGCCCCCCGTTTGATCTATCAGGACACATCCAATACTGACCAGATGCTCTGGCAAGCGTTTCTTGATAAAATCATCAGCATCAAGCCAAGGAAGCCTTTCGCTGGCTGTCTGTATGTGGTTGATCTGGAATTTCTGATCACGCAGGAAGATACACAGCGTGAATATATTCTGGATATCATCAATACCCGCCTGAGTGATATTACAGAAAGAACCTACAGCGCCCTGCCTGCGTATGTGTTCCTGTCGAAAATTGATAAGCTGAAAGGCTTCAAGGAATTCGTTTCACTCAGCCCGCTGAAAGCCCAGTTAGAACACCTGACGATTTCTCTGAAAGATGCCAAGGGCACAATCAACGACATCTTCGACAATGGTTTTTATGCCATTCTGAGCAAGATGGAGCAGAGCACACTGGACTGTGCCGCCATGGAACGTTCTCTGATCAACAACAGTGCGCTGGTCACTTTTCCGAAACAGTTCGAGCTCTGCCATGGTCTGGTCCGGGACACGCTGAATAAAGTGCGGCTGGAAAAAGACGGCTTCCATATGGTGGATCTCCGGGGCCTCTATTTCACTTCCAGTCATCAGGGTGGCCGGAAATACAACCTGCTGGCCAAAGGCTGCAGCAACCATTTCAATGTCCCGATGATTGCTTCCGAGCATGACCAGCTTTCGGAATCGCCGCTGTTCACCCGTTTTATTATTGATGAACAGGTGCTGCCAGAGGCCAACTTTGCCGGTGAGAACAAGCGACATCTCAAGCAACTGATCCGCAAAAGCCGGATGACAATGGCTGCCTGTGTCACTTTGCTGGGTGTAAGTGGTTACTATTTCCTGACAACCACCCAACAGAACATTTCGATCATTAACCAGCTACTCGATGTTTCAGAAAATCCGACAGAAGATGACGCTCAGGCCAACCTGAAAAGGCAGCTGGCGCTCACATCCAGCGGGATTCAGCCGTTGTATCAGGCCTGGGTCGATGCCAGTCGTTTACTGGATGAGAAAATCATTGATATCAATGTCGATAAACTCGACAAAACCACTCAGATTGCTTATCGCCATCTGCTGGACAGTATTCATCTGCAACTGATGCCCCTGATTGAAAAGCATATCAGTCAGGAACTGGCACAGAGCCGTCTGTCTCATCAGGAGAAACTGCACCTGCTGAAGACGTATCTGATGCTGAGCGAAAGTGATAAACGCGATTACAGCTTTTTGCTGAAATCGATCTCCAGAATTGTTGCTGATGATTTTGGTACAGACGGCAGTTACGCCAACATCAAAGATTATCTGGCAGTTTATTTCAAAACCAATTTCCCGTCGCACAACATTAACTGGGATCTGGTGCGGACCACACGCCGTGAGCTGCTGTCTCAGTCGAAAGTTGATATTGCTTACAGCCAGATTCTGAACAGCGGCCGGGATGCCGACCTTGGCCAGCTCAGTATTCCAAGAGCAATCGGTTTTAACTTTGGTGAAATTTTCGACATGGAGAAAAATCACCAGGATGAACTGAACATCAACAAGATTTATACCGCTACCGGTTTTACAACCTTCTACCGCCCGCTGTCTGAATCACTGTCGCAAGACCTGATTGCCGATAACTGGGTGCTGGGGCTGTCGAATAATACCCAGCCGTCGGAAGAAGAACTGAAAGCATTTCAGGCGAAAGTTCGCCGTAAATATACCGATGACTACATTAACATCTGGCGGACAGCCATCAGTGATCTGCGCTTTAAGCAATTCGACAATATCGTCGATATGACCAATGCCATCGATATTATGTCCGGCCCGGCATCACCGCTGAGTACGATCCTGAATCTGCTGTATACCAATACAAAATATTCGCCGGATACATCTGCACTGGCACAGCTTGCGCCGAAAGATCAGCGTCTCAACCAGGCAGTTGATGCATTGAAAGCTACGGCAGAGAAAGCCATTGAGCCGGATTACGAATTGATGAACCGGGTAGAAAAAACCTTTGCCGTCATCAATAACCTGCAGACCAGTGAAACAGAAAACTCTCAGGCCCCCTGGGATCAAGTCATCAGTTCGCTCAGTAACCTCCGGGCTTACCTGAAGCAAATTACGGATGCCCCGAATGTGCAGCAGGCAGCTCTGGCGGCAGCGAAAGCCCGGATGCGTGAAACGGATGCGGATCCAATTGTCCGCCTGAAACAAATCGCACAGAAAACACCGGAGCCGGTGAAAAGCTGGCTGAACGAAATTGCCCATCAGGCCTGGGCCACACTGCTGACCGAGTCAGAGCTGGGGATTCAGGAACTGTGGACCAGTAACGTTTACAGCAAATTTGCCCTGGTCGGACAGAATAAGTATCCGTTCAGCAAGCAGGCAGAAACAGAGATCTCACTGACCGATTTCGAAGAGTTCTTTGCCGCACAGGGCACGATGGACGGCTTTATTAAAGATAATCTTTCTCCGTTTTACGACACCAACCTGTGGCAGGCGAAGCGTGTCGACGGTGAAACCCTGCGACTGTCGCAGGAAATGATCACCCAGATGAAGAACTACACGATGATCAAAAACGTCTTGTTTGACCCGACCTCGAACAAGTTCAACATTGATTTCAGTTCGCGCTTCATCGATCTGGATTCCAGCGCCATTCGTGCGAGTCTGGATTTCGGGGGGGAGTCACTGGATTACTACCACGGTCCGGCAAAAAGTAAGCAGTTTGCCTGGCCACCGGCAAGTAATGAGTTTTTCGTGAACGTAAACATTCAGGACATTACATCAAGCGGAGAACAACACAGAATCGCAAAAGAGGGATTTTGGTCTATCTTCCGGCTGTTGAACGAGGCACAACTCGAACCAACATCCGATGGTGGATTCAATGCTGACATTCTTGTCTCAGGGCGTCATATGACGGTGAAAGTCAAACCGTCAAATTCTAATAACCCATTCCTGCTGCAAGAATTATACAACTTCTCTGTCCCAGAACAGATTCAGTAAGTTGGTAGCCTAGGTTAATCAAAGTCGAGAATAAAGATAATGAGTACTTTACATAGCAACACCGTAGACCGGATTGATAGGAAGATATTATCGAGTCTGCTGATTAACGGACGAGAATCTATCGCGAATATGGCCCGCAGTGTGGGCCTTTCACGAACCGCAGTGGCTGAACGCATTTCCCGTATGGAGAAATCCGGTGTCATTGAAGGGTATACGGCGAAAATCGGGACACAGAAAAGCGCCAACCTGACCAGCTGCTACCTGCTGATTAAATGTAAGAATGGCTGGAAAAAGAAAGTGTGTGACAGCCTGAGAGAGATCCCTGAAATCAAGACCATCAGTGTCGTTGGCGGCGGGTTCGATATTATTACGCTGCTGGAAGCTTCTTCATTACATGTCATGAATGAATTGTGTGATGAAGCCGAGAATATTCCGGGTATCAAAGAGCTGCATACAACCGTCGTATTCCACAGCCCGATCTGCCGGTAAGTGTCATCCCGGCAAACGTTCGCGTTTGGCGAGATTTGATGAGAAAAACCACGACACCCGACTGCCCCTTCAACGCCGGCAGCCGGGTGTCGCTGTATCCATGCTCAGACAGCGCCAATGACGACAACCGTCTGCTTGTCACCCTGTACACTGCCCAGCCAGCTGACCTGACCAAGCCGGTTCGCCCCCTGCGCACCCAACACGCTGGCAGGCAGATCGTCGTTCATCACTTCCATTTTTAAATCCCAGGCCATCGGGTCGCGCAAGACGAAACGCATCAGTTCCTTCAGCAAAATATTCCCCTGCTCGCCGGGTAAAAAGTGGCAGTATTCCTCAAAACTCAGATCATGAAACACCAGGTTAAACTTCCCGGTAATATCGATCAGATGGTCACCCAGGTGATAATCGCGCCCGAGAACGCAATTCACATGCCCCAGACTGTTCAGTTGTGAGGGCGCAATTTTGACTCTGCGCGGCACCCACTGCTCAATGCTGACTTTTTTCAGATTAAAGCAGTGCGCCACCACCCCGGAAACCAGATTGGGTGACCGGGTTCTGGAGGACAGCTGGCCGATATAAGACAGCAGTTTTGCCCTGTCGAAATGAAAGTCACTTTCGTCACTGAGTTCAGAGGATATCCCAACCAGGTTAAACAGATTGCGGGACAACGGATCGACGGCACCGGATTCGTAACGCACATGGTATCTGTACTTTTTCCATATCCGGTAAAGGTGCGATAAATAACGGTGATGAAAGAAGTCGAAGAAATCTTTGACCGGATTATCCTCGCCGTCTCTGCCGGCCAGCTTCTCCGTGTATGCGGTTGGCAGCGGCGAACCGGTCCCGTGCAGTCCGCCGAAGTTCACCGTCAGGCTGGGCACCTCACGGTGACTCCATTGCACAGTTTCAAACTGCGCGATATCAGCGCGCGGAAATCCGAGTTCAGGAGAAATACGAAAGCGAAGAAACTCCTCAGACTGCGTTTTCGCCAGACCGGCCGATTTAAACTGTGCCGGCTCCTGCTTCCTGGCATTCGCTTCAAGCAGATAAACAGCCTGAAAAAAAGCAAACTCATGGCTGGCTTGTTGAATCTTGTCGATCATATCACTGCCTGCTTACCCTGATTGCCATTCCATCGGTAGATTTCACCGGTTTTGACATCCACGACTTCCAGCTCAGAAAAAGAATTGATACTGGAATACAGCGAGAAAAACTCATTCAGAATCGACACCAGCAAATACATGTCCCCTTCATTGGCAAACATGGAGGAATCCATTTGCAGCTCAATCAAATTCCCGCGAATAGGAAGCCCGCGGAAGATCCGCTCGACCGGCTTCATGCTAATGGCTTTAATCCCGTTTAACCGGTTGGCCGAGGCCCGCTGAGACTGACGGTCACTGCGCGAGTGGAAATCGTAAATACTCAGCATCATTTTCAGCACATCGGCATCAATCAACGACAAATAATTGAGCGACATATTGGCAATCAGCTGCCAGTGCAGGCTGCTGTCAATCTGCGGGCTGACAGACACCGTCGGTTTTGTCAGGTTTTTAAAGTCCGCATAGTTCGTTGACTTGTGCGTGGTAAAAGCAATATCACCCGGTGCCAGACGCTGCGGCAATTTACCATTGGTACAGGTCAGCTTGATGAGCACAGTTTCCGTCTCAAGATTCGCCACTCCGGCGTTATGATCAAAGAAGGAAATGTAATGAGACAACCCTTTTCCGGAAACATGTTCCGCCACTTTGACATTGTAGTAATGCTGCTGGCTGTCGATTCCCAGCTGGTGTTCAAAGGATTCAAACGGCAGGTAATCGACCTGACGGCGGTTTTCCTGACTCCAGCCCCGTACCTGATTCACGGAATAAACCTCATGATTTTGCTGTCTCGTGGACTGAGGCCGGACCCGGTATTCCGTTCGCTTGTGATCCAGGCGAATCGGGTCCGCATCCATCTCGAACAGGTTGGCAACGGGCGTACAGAACAACCGCAGGTTCTTCTCGCGAATGGTGACTTCCGAAGGCAGAGACCGGGAGAAATTAAACACCAGACTCATGGTGTTCTGATTCGGTACCCCTTTGAGCCATTCCAGTCCTTCAACATCAAAGAACATGAATTTATCAGGCATTGAGAAATACTCCTGAACCAGACGGTAACCGGAAAATGAATTCGGTCCGTATGGCAGCAGGGCTTCATCATCTGCAAAACCCACTTTCTTGATGCAGGATGCAGGCAGCCGTTTACTTCCGCCACCCGCCAGCTGCACATCAACACTGTCCAGGTACCGGAACAGCCACAAATACAAAATCCGGGAAACGTGCAACTCCCCGTGAATATGGAAACGCAGGGAGTCTAACCCAATACGTGATAGCTCTGAGCCGCTGTCTGTCGACAGTGTCACATTCAGGTGGCTGTTCGATCGTGTGTTTTGCTGTGTGACCGAGTTAATTTCCAGCGGAAACAGGTCAACATCGTAACAGGTCCGGAAAACACATTGCGTGTCATCCACTTGCCTGCTGGCCATTTCATGCCCGCGCGTAATCGTCGTCTTTTGCGACAGACTCCCCGCATGGTGGCTGAACTGAGCAATACACATCGAAGGCACTGAACGCAAATAGTGCGGCCAAAGCAGAGCGATCAGGGATTGAGTCAGTTCCGGAAGTTCATCATCCAGCTTCTGACGCAGCTTACCATTCAGAAAAGCGAAGCCTTCCAGCAGACGTTCAACATCCGGGTCGTTACTGCTTTCTGAGAGAAATTTGGTTAATTGCGGGTGACTTTTTGAAAACTCGGAACCCGCTTCTTTGAGAAACGAGAGCTCGTCCTGGAAATACTTGCTATAGGTCATTTTCGTCGTCTCTAAACAGAAAACTTACCGTCGACACCCACGGATAAGTCGATATTCATCATGGTTTTCTTATCGTTATGCAGCACTTCACCGCTGACAGCAAAATTCAGCTGCAGTGGGTTGTCCACATGGGGGATATACCGGACAACAACGGCGGATAAACGGGGTTCATATTTCTCAATCGTGCTTTTCACACTGTTTCTGATTTCTCTGACAATATTCGATTTGTCCGCCAGGACATCGTTAAAGTCCGGCAGCCCGTAATCGTTGGCAATCATGGCATTACCCGTGTGGGTATTGAGCAAATCTGCAAGGTGATTGTGAATTGATTCAATCAGGTGTTGCGTCGAGCCCACAGCATCGTAACTGTTTTTGGGTTCCCCCAGCTCGATCCGTTCCAGTAACCGGTAACCTTTATCCATAAATCATATCGAGCGGCCTGCTGGCGGATAAGCGAGATGCTTACCTGACAGCGACCGCTCGCCTTCAATTAGTTCTGATCCAGTTTGCCGACCAGAGACAGCTCAAAGCTTGCGCCCATGTATTTGAAGTGCGGACGAACCGCCAGAGAAACACGGTACCAGCCCGGATCGCCTTCAACATCGGAAACTTCAACTCTTGCAGCACGCAGCGGACGGCGGCCACGAACTTCTGCTGGTGGATTTTCCTGATCAGACACGTACTGACGGATCCACTTGTTCAGTTCAATTTCCAGGTCGGTACGCTCTTTCCACGAACCAATCTGCTCGCGCTGCAGCACTTTCAGGTAGTGCGCCAGGCGGTTGATGATGAACATGTACGGCAGCTGAGTGCCCAGCTTGTAGTTGGTTTCTGCATCTTTGCCTTCCGGAGAATTTCCGAAGAACTTCGGCTTCTGAACCGAGTTAGCAGAGAAGAATGCCGCGTTGTCAGAACCTTTACGCATGGTCAGGGCAATAAAGCCTTCTTCCGCCAGTTCAAATTCACGACGGTCAGAAACCAGCACTTCAGTTGGGATCTTGGTTTCAATGCGGCCCATGGACTCAAAGTTATGAACCGGCAGATCGTTCACCGTACCACCGCTCTGAGGACCGATGATGTTCGGACACCAGCGGAATTTCGCGAATGAGTCGGAAATACGTGAAGCCAGTGCGTACGCCGAGTTACCCCACAGATAATGATCGTGGCTTGCAGACACATTCTCGTTGTAATCAAATGCTTTGATTGGGTTATCTGCAACCGAGTACGGAGAACGCAGCATGAATCCCGTGGTACACAGACCCAGGTAACGGGAATCTTCGTGTTCACGCAGACCACGCCACTTGGTGTACTGCGGGCCTTCGAAGACCGACTTCAGATCTTTCAGATTTGGCAGCTCTTCATAGCTGTCAACACCAAAGAACTGAGGACCCGCCGACGTGATGAACGGCGCATGAGACATCGCACCCACGTTTGCCATGTATTCCATCAGCTTGATGTCCGGTGATGCAGCCGTCATCTTGAAATCACAGATCACAGCACCAACCGGTTTACCACCGAACTGACCGTATTCACGGGTATAAATTTGCTTATACAGACCCGATTTCACCACTTCCGGTGCATCATCAAAGTCATCAAGCACTTCATTTTTCTTCGCAGAAATCACTTCGATCTGGATGTTTTCACGGAAATCCGTCTGATCAACCAGATACTTCAGGCCACGCCATGAAGATTCAATCGCCTGCAATTCTTCTGCGTGCAGAATTTCATCAACCTGTGCAGACAGTTTCTGATCGATTTCAGCAATCATCAGATCAACCAGCGACTGGTCAACTTTGTCAGAGATGTTTTTGCTCAGCAGTTCAGAAATGAACGCTTCCACACCACGTTTCGCCACATCAAAACCATCTTCAGATGGCTTCAGACGGGTTTCGTTTAAAATACTGTCTAACAGAGAACCGGATTCAACCAGTTGTGCATCCTGTTCCGGTGTCATTGCTTCAGTTGTCATTCGGCACCTGCTTATTCTTCGTTATTCGTATTGATGCTCAGTTCGCTGAGCAGTTTATTGCGTGAATCTTCATCCTGCAGCACCTGCGCAATGCGCTTACGGAAAGCAGGTACGTTCCCCAGCGGACCTTTCAGTGCCACCAGTGCTTCACGAAGTTCCAGCAGACTGCCCAGTTCCGGGACCTGACGGGCAATCGCTTCCGGAGAGAAGTCCTTCATATTTTTGAAGGTCAGATCAACACCCAGTTGTGCGCCTTCTTCATCGCTCAGACGGTTGGCTACATTCACTTTGACGTTCGGTGCATGCGCACTCAGCACATCGTTGAAGTTGTCTTTGTCGATATTGATCGGATCACGATCTTCAATCGGTGTTTCATTGTCGCGGCCGGTGAAATCACCCACGACCATCATACTCAGGGGCAGCTCTACCTCTTCCTGGGCATCGCCGGTAGCGGGTACGTATCGGATATTAATTCGCTCTTTCGGAGCGACTGAACCATCTTTAGACATAACTTGTCCTTACTTAGCAGCTATATGTTAATGAACGGCTTTCAGCCATTCTCTGTACTTGCCGGGAAAGGCTTCTTCCCGTGAATAAATTTGAGTCAGTGTTGAAGACAGTAACTGCTCCAGTTCTGCATCCAGATGCGGTTCCCAGTAACTCAAATGAACCCGTTCTCTTTCTGGCCAGATGACTTCCAGATGTGGCAGCGCCAGACTGTGAAGACCATTGTTGTGCAGTAATTTGGCCAGTTGCAGATGTAAGAGAAATCTGGCGCGCCCGGACTGAGCGGCATCCAGTTGAGAAGAGGCTGAAACCAGTAACTGACCCAGCTCAGCACCTTCCAGATTGTCGCCGTCCAGATCGCCCAGTAATTCAGACAACCCTTCACTGACCGCACTGCCGGAACCCGCAGGTGCCGCAGCCAGCCATTGTTTCGTTGCCTCGTCGGCAAACGGGGTTGCGTCATCAAATGACAGGGTTTCCACGCCTTCCAGGCGGGAGATAAAACGACGTGTCTCTTCACGGACAGCCTCGGCTGCCTGAACAAACGCCATCTGCTTCAGCATCACCGAAATCAGACGGTGTCCGGTCAGCCAGAACGGCGTATTGCGAAGACTTTTCTCCAGGCGGCGATAATGTTCATCCACAGCTTTGGCTGACAGCGCCGCCTCATAATCACTGATGGTGTCCTGACTCACCGGCAGACGCAGCGGTGTTTTTCCGTCACCGTCATGTGGCGGCAACTCATCCACGGCCATCCAGGTCAGATACCGGCCAACCTGATAAGCCAGCGGCATTGCCGGGTCCTGGTGCAGCAGATGCTCAGCCATCTGCTCCAGCGATTTTTTATCAGTGTCACCACTCAGCGAGACACTCGGTGCCGCTGTCGGTCTGGATACCGGTCTGGCCGTTTTTGGAGGCGGCGCAACAGGTTCCGGCGCCGCTTCAGCTTGCTTCACAGGCTCTGCCGGTTTTTCTGTCGCAGCAGGCGCAGACTGTACCGCCGGTTGCTCTGCCGGTTTTGCCGGAGCGCCCATACTGCGGCTTTGGGTTGCCAAAGCATCCCGGGCACTCACCATTGAGACATCCGACCCTTCGAATACCTCGCCCATCGAGAAGCCGATGTCCTGACACAGCGCCGAACTCGTATCCAGATCCTCGTAAGACGAGTTCTTCAGTTTTGGCGCGACCAGCTCGATTTGCTTGTCCAGCCATTCAATGGCGCTATCCCGGGCTCTGGCCCGAGACGGATAAAGAGCAGACCCGAATTGTTCCAGAGCGGATTTCAGCAAGACCAGACCGGCTTTCAGGCCAGCACTGCCATAATGCTCCGCCCAGGCACGGGCGATATACGCCATGGCTTTCAGATCTTTACTGTGCTGCAGCAGAACAATCTCGGCCTGCTTCTCCACTTCCATCCAGTCAACTGTTTCACCAAACAATGAGCCGAACTTCTTCACTTCAGCTTCCATCAGCTCATAGCAGAGCTCATAGCGGGCATCCTCACCCACAGGCTGGTCCGCGCTGATTGGAGACAACAGTGCATCCAGCCGAGTATTTAAATCACTCATGCTTCCCACTCCCAATCCGGTAAAACAATCGACGTTACATTTTTGGCATTGATACTCAGCGCACCGGCTTTGAATCTGGATTCACTCCCCTGCGCAATTTCTTCTTTCAGCTGTGCTTTCACCTGCTCCAGTCGTTCCGGCGCAAACGTCTTCACGTCCTGATACGCCTGCTGAATAATGCTTTTATCCACGACTAAATCTGAGTGGAGCGACTGCTGGAGAATGTATTCCCCGCGGCGCGCATACAGTAAGGCACCCATCCGGCGGATATCCTTACTTTCCGGGAATACTTCCTGCGCACTTTCGATCAGGCTGGAGGCATCTTTGAACTTGCTTTCATCCATCAGGACAGAAACGCGCGACAGTACCTTCACGACCGTCTCATAACGGACTTCGTGCGAATAGTAGTAAGCCTGAGCCGTGGCCTTCTGCCAGGCAGATTCAAACGCTTTCCGGGCAAACACCGCATCGCCGACCTCCAGCAAATTCAGGGCTTCCTCAGGCGTGACTGCATTTTCACTGTATAAACTTTCGTTTTGCAGGAGCGCATTGATCCTTGCCTGAGCACTGGAGAGCTGTTTTTCAATGTGCACACTGTCGCCCGGCTGTCCGCCCTGCATCAGACGCCGAATGGTGATCAGTTCATTTTTGACCGCATTCAGTTCTTCACGGCGTGTCGTCTCAGCCTGACGCTCATCCTCAAACACCGGACTCAGGTGCTGATACAGCTGCTTTTCACGTTCCGACTTTTTCCGGTCATAGGCTTCAACCACAGAGACCGCCGTTTTCGAAAGCTCTGGTGTCTCAGATGTAAACTCATTCAGAAACTGGTAGGTAAACCAGGACGTATCATCCGGCTGGAAGATCTGACCGTCGTAGGTGAAACTGGCTGGCTGAACCGGCGTTCCTGAATTCATATCGAACGCAAAAGAAAAAACATTGCGAAGCACCAGGAAAGCAACCAAAACCAAAGTGGCGCCAATCAGGGTAATTTCCAGCGACTTCCAGCCCTCAATGGCACTGAATGCATGGACCTTTTTCTTACTCAGAACCAGATCGGCATTTCGCATGTTGTTGAAAATCGGTGCATTCGACAGCGGTGTATCTGTATCAATCTGACCCAGCACCTGCGCAAACTGAATCGGCGAATAGCCGTGATAACGGGGTTTGGTGATCACGGTTTTAATAGCTTTCCATGCATGCGGCGGAATCACCACCGGCCGCTTCTGGCCCTGAATAACCATGCCGATATCTGCACTGGCAGTTACCCCGAGGAACAGGCAATAGGCCATCACAGCCAGTGAATAAACATCATCTTCAGGTTGTCCGACTCCGGTACGTACATAATCAGGCGAGGCGTAGTTCAGACTGGCCTCGACATATTCGTTACTTTCACCGACATATTGCGCAGCACCAAAATCAACCAGACGAACAGCATCGTCTGCGCCAATCAGCACATTCGAAGGCTTGATATCCAGATGACACACACCTTGGGTGTGGGCATAATCCAGCGCACCGGCCAGCTGATAAATCAGCCAGGCAATGTGATCTGCACGAAAGCCACCGTTATTGTGACGGCTGACTTTCTGGGCCAGATTCTCGCCACTGACCCACTCCATGAAAAAATAAGGGGTGGTAAATTCGTGGCCAACCTTAATGAATTTCACAACATTCGGGTGCTGACAGACCTCAAGCTTTGTTGCTTCACTCAGTAATGCATTCTCTGCTGCTTCGTTTCCACGCTCGATGACGGACTTACAGCAAATGACTTTATTGGGATCATCTTTATCGGCCAGCTTGTACACAACCGTGCCGCGACCGGGCTTGGTCATTGTTTCGAGAATATCGAACCTGGCCCGCAGGCTTTCCTCAAGAGAAGGTTTGCTTGCAAGCTCCAATTCCTTTTGACGTTTCTTTTTTTTAATCAGCGCACGATGAATCACACTATCAATCGCAGACACTTTTTGATTATCAGACTCAGACAAAGGGAAATACCAGCCATAAAATGATTCGATGCGCTGAGTTTAGAATTCTCTTATAAAGCATTTCAATAGCCTATTTCAATTCCGACTTTTTGAGGGTAAATAAAGTCATTTTGACTATAAGAAAGCTCATAACGAAACACACCCTCAAGCCACGCCAGCAAAGGGCTGAACGAAAACCCACAACTTTATTTGACCTTCCTCACAAATATTAATGGCGAGGCTAAGTCGTTTTTATATCAGCAGTTTTTTAATATCAAAAAAACTGGCATTTAATATTTCCTCCGCATCGTCGCCTTATGTCTGAATGGCTCAAACTTAACAAAGTTAATTATAATTTACTTGCAGATATTTAAATAAAAAACATCTCTGACTCCGCCACCAGCCAAAATTAAAAACAAAACATTGAAAACAAAAAACGGGCTCAATTGAGCCCGTTAAAATTATGAAATGTTCGTTATACGATCACGAGTTCAACACGAACATTGCCACGTGTCGCATTTGAGTAAGGGCAAACTTCATGCGCTTTTTCTGCCAACGCCCTGGCTTCATCCTTCTCCAGATCCGGCAGCGAAATATGTAACTCGACATCAATTGCAAAGCCAACGCCTTTCGGATTTTCACCAATCCCCACCTGCGCTGTCACGCTGGGCTCATTCGGTAATTTGATGCCATCCTGTGCCGCTACAAATTTCATTGCTCCGATGAAACAGGCAGAATAACCCGCCGCAAAGAGCTGTTCCGGATTCGTGCCGCTGCCGCCGGCTCCGCCCAGCTCTTTCGGTGTGCTCAACTGCACTTTCAGTTTGCCGTCTTCAGTCTCCGAAGCACCGTCACGCCCGCCAGTAGATGTTGCTTTTGTGGAATACAGAACTTTCATCATATTTCTCCAGTCAGTAAATACTTGCTCTGGCAAGCTGCAATACCGGTTCGGATATGCCTGCCGTGTGTTACATACGCTTTTGCTCAGTGATTCTCGTTCTCTGCTGGTCTAACTGTAGCTGAGTCTTCATAGATTGGCGGAAGCTTCTGTCACGAAATCGGGCCAAGCTAGTCTGGCTTAATTTTCATAAAAACGATGCCCGGAAGAGAAGCATCAGCGCATCCTGCATCACGCGACTTTCGTCCGAACCAACAGCACAACCAGCCGTTGAAACCCATCACTATACGTTTCAAAGGCCCCGCCAATGCATGAATAAACTGAATAGTCAGTATTCGGAAAATAAATACTTTCGGGTTTCCGGCTGGATCTGTTTCTTATGATGCCGAAACGGTCGCAACTGCGCATGAAACACTGACTGAAGCTATATTTATGAAGGAAAAATCATCCCGGATCAGCCGGTGATTCATCACCTGAGGACATATGATGCAAACACCTGACTCTCTGATGAAACAGCTTGGCTATCTCGGCCTGCTGCCTTTTCTGATCACCCTGATGCTGGCTATGACGGATATCAGGCTGTTCAACTTGTCCGGCCAACAGATGTTCATCGCCTACAGTGCCGTGATTCTGAGTTTTCTGTCCGGAATTTTATGGGGCAACGCCATTGATCATATGGCTCACAAACTCAGCCGGAATGCCCTGATTCTGAGCAATCTGTTTGTTCTGCTGGCCTGGGGCGCAATTTTGCAGGGCAATAAGCATAGCGTGACAGCAGCCGGACTCCTGGCACTGGGTTATCTGGCTGTCTGGTTTGCAGAAAAACTGATTCGGCAGACGGAAGGGGAAGAGAAACCCAAAGCATATCAGCCGATGCGAAGCCGACTGACTGCAGGCGTTATCCTGCTGCATGCGGTGTTGATGCTGACATAACAATGGCCGCAACACCTTGCTCAGTCAAAACAACCACTGAAAGCCCGCCAGATTTGGCGGGCTTTCACGTTAAAGACGCTTCAGCCGTCCGGATTAATATTCTGATTCATTCTGAAAAGGTTGTTGGGATCATATTTTTTCTTGAGCTCGACCAATCGTGCGTAGGTTTCACCATAAGCAAATTCAACGCGATCGCTCTCATCCTGCGTCAGGAAATTGATATAGGCACCGCCACTGGCGAAAGGTTTTGATTTCGAGAAAAACTCTCGCGCCCAGGAAATACAGGCTTCATCTTCTTCAGGTGTTTCCCAACGGCCATGAACATTCATCACATACCGTGCATCACGACTTGAATAGGCCATTGCATCCGCTGCCACCTGAGTTGTCTGCCCACCGATCGTACCGATAAATATCTCGCAATGGGGTGACGGCAGCTTTCCGGCGTATTCAATCAGAACATCTAAGGCGCCTTCAGATAAGTGGGTAAAGTTATGTGATTTCCAGTAGTTCCGGGCGCCCGGGGTTAACAGAGGATCAAAGGCCTGCTGCCAGGCACTATAAGGCTGCACACCGACATGCTCACCGTATGCCCTTCCGAAACTGCGTAAAGGCGCAATCAGTTTTTCACCTTCAGCCGGGTCACCGAAATAACACAAAGCCAGCGCGACGATTTCTTTACCGTGAACTGCTTCAGGCAGGAATGGCAGTGGTGGCGCCTTACGGGTGACCATCCAGACATTCAGTGCCTCCGGCATAGACTCCGTAAACTCAGCGAACTGAGTCAGCACTGACTTCGCCTGATCAAACGGAAAGACAATCAACCCGCTCAGCACATCAGGGCCGACCGGATGAAGCTGAAACTCAAAGCTAGTGACCACACCAAAATTACCGCCGCCGCCCCGCACACCCCAGAACAGATCGGCATTTTCAGTTTCACTGGCTTTCAGCTGGGTACCGTTCGCGGTAACAACATGGACAGAAAGTAAGTTGTCAATCGTCATGCCGTAAAGCCGACTCAGCCATCCAAAACCACCGCCCAACGTCAGACCGGCAATCCCGGTAGTCGAGTTGATTCCAAGCGGTGTCGCAAGAGCATGTTTTTGCACCGCAGCATCCACATCGCCAAGGGTGCAACCAGGTTCCACAACCGCCCTTTGGGTATTCGGATTCACATGCACAGCATTCATCAGGGACATGTCAATCATTAAGCCGCCGTCACAGACAGCGTTCCCGGCAATGTTGTGTCCTCCCCCACGGACAGACAGCAGGAGATCATGCTCACGCGCAAAATTGACCGCCTGCACAACACATTCCGCAGAAATACAGCGTGCAATGATGGCTGGTTTCCGATCAATCATTGCATTCCAGATCTGACGAACCTCATCGTAATCATCATCTGAGGGAAGAACAATTTTTCCCTGAAAGTGCTTTTTAAAGCTCTCAATGGATACGGCCTCTAGCTGGCTCATACCTGCCTCCAATTGTGTTTTTACCCGCGCTGCATCCACCGTGACGCTGTTCGGAATTGATCAGCTAAAGCAATCTGAAGTCATTATCTTCATCAGACGCAGACTTCACATAGGTCGCCCGAACGACGATTCAACACTTGATTCTGGTGCCGCAGACACACCTACGGGAGCCAGACCCGGCCCCTGTTCCTCAACCTTTTTATGAGTAAAACGCAAACGCCGGGCTGGTGCTGTCCCTTATTGAGACTGGAGGCAAGTTACTGAGGTTGACCGGCCCCGACAGGGCCGAATCCTTTACGATTGTCTTAAACAGACGGCAAGCGGGCCTAATGAACAAGCGATGGTGTCACGGTAATCGTGATGACATCTTCATATTGTCCGGCAGGTTTTGATCTGACATTTCCGATCCGGAACATCATCGAGTACCGGTCTCCGACCGCGCTGGCCGGTTGCCTGAAACTCACGCTGTGTCCGCCGGCTGCCAAGGGTACGGACCGGTTGTTCACAAAAAAGTCGTAGTCCACATCCCACTTGGTATCCCCGGAACGGTGGCGAAGATGACCATAATTCTCAGACTGAAAATCAATGGAATAATCCGCCGTACTTTGAACCAGAAGCTGAGGGGCGATCTGAAGGGTTTTTCCCGTTTCCAGTTCACCAAAATCAACGGTGTACTGATGCCGGTCATTGGTTCCCCATAAGCTGATTTTTGCTGTTTTATTGACCCTGACTTGGAAGTCATGTTCCGTCTCGTCAAAAATATTGGTTCTGTTTAATGGGTGTTCAACGGCCGTGTAGTCAAACAGGTTCTGGTACTGGCCATGGGAAACATACTGACCCGAAGCAAACCTGAGCTGATAGGAAAGTGTTCTTTTTTCTTTGGGCTTGAGGTTTCGGACCACAATGGCTAAACCATTTTCGTAAATCGAAGCCGCATTTTTTGCCGCCAGAATCTGATATTCCAGCCGTTGTCCGCGCTGAGAGCCCGAAAAATAATTCTGCTTGGGCTGAATCAGCACCACGGTATCGCAGGTTAAATCACTACTATTATTTTTAATATCAATAAGATGATTCTGTATCAGTGAAAAACTACCGGCTTCAAAAATGTCATAAATCACATTCTTACCGGTGTTCTCCAGCCGAATGTTCTGCAGAGAAAGATTACAGTTCGGTGCAGCCCATGGACTGCCGGAAAATACTGCAAGGGCACACAACATCAAAAACGGTTTTAATTTCATCTTTTGACCCTTATATCACCCAATCGAATGATGTTGCCTGCATCATCAGGGATTGAAAGGTTAAATTCCTGCGGAGGTTTACTGTAGACACTGACCTTATAGCGGCCTGGTTTCAGTCCTGAAATGGCGAAGCGTCCTTTACTGTTCGTGAAAAAGTCTACCGCAGAAAAATCAGCATCATTCTGGTGGACTGCTTTACCTTCGGTTAACGGCACAGCTTTCCCTTCTGCATCATACAAATAACCCAGTGCTGTGATATTTGCATCAGAACCGATGGTTAAACTATAGCTGCTGCCATGCTCCGGATTAATGTTGAATCCGCCTTCACCAAGGTCATAACCCACGGGTAAGTCCTCAACGTCATAGTCGATCCGCTGAGGACGGTAGGAAACGATATCCGGTAAAAGCATCGGGCCCATGAAATCAGAGTGTACCGCATAACTGCCATCCACTTCCGGATTGACCATGACCGGACTTTCCCCCAGTGAATCATGGACCGAGATAATGGCGAAGGCATCACTGATCGGACGGCCGACCGCAACATGACTGCCGGTGAATGCAACCGCACCTTGCAGGCCCAGACGGTTGACGGTTGAATACTCACCGTCAATATCAACCAGACTGTCGTGATCAAGAGTCAGCAGATAGCGATTCCCCGTATAGTTCGCCGATAGGCTGCCGACAAAATCTTCATCCTGGTTATTTTCAGCCAATGCAAAAACACCAACACCACCCACCGTACCGGTGTTCTGATTATAGCTATACCTGAGCTGAGAACGCTGATCGACCGAGTCATAACTCGCGCTCATCTGATGGTTGGGATTCAGCCATGAGCCAATCGGTATCGAGGTTGAGACAAAAAATCGCCACTCATCCGTATCCGGATCTTCATCATCTTCATAGGTGACGCGAATATTCCAGCTTGCCGGTGTATCAAACCAGACACCAGCCATCGACGGCGTCAGGGCATAGTCAAAATTATTCCCGTACAAATATCGTGCATTTGCAGACATGCCGACAGACAACCGGTCTGATAACAGATAGTTATAGAACACATCAAAACGATGCTCGACACCGTTCGGGTTTTCTACAAAATTATCAATGCTGCTGTCACTGATGGTCGTAAATTTCGATGTAAAATATTCATACTGTGCATTCAGCGTATGATCATCGGAATCAAAAAAAGCATCATATTTCAAACGTAAGGCAAATCCGGTGTCCAGCACCTGATGCTGGCTGACTGCCCCTTCCACGCCAAACAACCCCAGGTCTGTCCCAAACCCCGTTGTCGCACCGAGCTGGAGAATGTTCTTTCTTGCCTGAAAATTTAATCCTGCCGTCCAGGATTCTGTAATCCCGTAATCTCCCCCGACAGAAAAGATATAATCATCGGTTTCATATTCTAATTGGTTGTCTGAAAGCTCGCTGTCGATCCCTAATGAGGCCGAATATTCATATTCCCCTGCAGCCAATAAGCTGATCCCGGTCGCGATACTAAAATTGATGACTTCTTGCCGTCCGGAAGGATCGGTGATCACCAATTGAATATTGTTGACCCCCGTCGTCAAAGGTAAGTCCCGGATATCGTAAGCGCCAGGAGCCAGACGAATACTGCGCATTAAGATACCGTCAATATACACATCGACAGATGACGTACGCTCCAGGACAAACTGCTGATTGGCTATCGGGCGGACGTTTTTCGTTGGAATCACCCCAAAGTCACGGCTGATATTCAGCCCCAGAATGCTCTCGCCACTTTGAAATCCGAAAGCCCTGAATGACAAATCCCCCAGGGTAATCCGCGTTCCTTCATCAGGAAAGTCATAAGTGAGCTGGGATAATAAACGATAAAAATCCGTTTCACCGTCATCAAAGTCCAATGAGAAATCATTAAACAGATTAAATTTCTGATAACGCAGACCTGTTTCTATCACATTGCTGGAAAACCAGTTATCTCCATTGGTTCCACCGGTCAGATAACTGCCAGACAAGAAATAATTCACAAAGCCACTGATATCATCTGCCTGCGCAGCATTCCCAACCGCTTCATCATTCTGAAACAGATAAAGCCCGCTGTCTTTCAGTAACTCTTTCGGGATTGAAATTGTCGTTTCTAAAGTGGTTGAGCTGAGATCAACGTTAATCTGATGCGTTGCAAGCTCTGCACTGTTCACATACCCGTCTTTGACTGAAGTTTGAACTTTTGAAAATGCCTCTTCATTCAGCTTTTGCTTCAAAAAGGGTTCAAGCGTGTCGTACTTGATAAACAGCTCCTTTTTGGGGGTGACCTTTACCATGACTTCCCCTACGGATTGGCCGTAAAAGTTCAGCAGGCTGGTAAAAGTGATGACTCTGGGGGTGACCAGATCCGTAGCTGCACAGACATCGGACACCCTGAAAAACAGTGTCATGATCGCGATGAAGCATGCACAGAGTCTCAACCTCATGGCAACCTCTTCTCAAGTGTGACCTGCTCAAACTGCCGGCCAGAAAAGAGAATATTCGGCAAGTGAATTTCAGTTGCCTGCTTCGCCGGAATAAAAACATCGTAATCACTGCCGGCAATCTGTTCGCCGGTCAACACATAAGGTTTTGAGCTTTGATTCTTTTTGAACCGGAGGTTGTAATTACTTAATTTGGTATATTTGGTGCCGAGGTTATCAACCGTAAAATTGACAAGATTATCAGATTTGCTGACGTGAATTGGCTGGGTTGAAATATTTGCAACATGTCTGGTGCTGGATACATGCACAATCACATTGTAATTAATCAGAATCGAAATATTGTTTTGCTGTGCTCCAGTTTTCTGGCTGAGCGCTGACAGTTGCACGCTGTAGCTGCGAGATTGTTTCAGTGACTGGCCGCCAGCCCAAACCACCATAAATGACTGAATCTGACCGGGTTCAAGTTTGAAGGCTGGTGGCGTAACGATAATTTCATCACCATTGACTGGAGCGGCCACAAAGCCGCTCTTGTCAAAATTTAACGCCATCACTTGTGCATCAACCAGCTGGGTATTGGCAGAATTATTCCTGACCGTGACCTTGCTGCTTCGCATCGGAGAATCGGACTGGATTTCATGGACCAGCGGGCCAACTTCCAACGCATGGCATACACCGGCGACGCTACCGAACAAAAGCGCGATGAAAATCCATTTCATTCCCATTCCCCTGCAAGCTAATTCGTGTTTTTCACTTCAAGCGATAATTGCTTACTAATGACTATGTCTTTGTTTAACTTAAATGTAGTCTTGGTTGAGCTCAGTGGTGGAAAAAAAGTTGCATCGATGTGATTCGCAATTTCCTTGCCCGGAATTGTCACAGGTCCCTTATCCGTCTGAATCACCCAATCCGCTTTGGTTGCCCAGCCATGTTTATTACCGGCATTCTCAATCAGGACTTCCCACTTCCCATTGCCTAACGATTTGGCACTGGCAAGTTGCAGGTCAGAAATCGCCTTATTCGGAGCAACAGTGACCACAGCATCATAACTGACAGCCATAGAAACCAGACTTCCGTCCGTTTGTTCAGTTTGACTGTTTTCCGTCATCACCTGATTAAACTGAATGACATAAGCTTTAGAACGCGATAAATCCGGCTCGCCAAGATATCTCACCATCACCGCCTGGCTGCTGCCTGGTTGAATCATTGCTGTGTCTGGCAGAATCAGAATATCTTCGTCTGCAGGGACTGCATGATAGGCGCCGTCCTTCCACTCTAACTGCAGCGGGACCACTTCGACCTGTAATGGTGTTTCAAACTGATTCGAAACAACAAATTTCTGCTGTGCTTTGCTGCCTGATGCGCCAATTTCCACAGTGACCGGCATAATACCGAAGGCAAAGCATTTAAAAGAGAGCAACAACAAAACGAGCCAACGCATACATCCTCCTTTTGAAAAAAGTGGGAGCAATGCTCCCACTGATTTTCAAGCCATGACGGTATTAGTAGTATTTCACTGGCGTTACTTTGAAGTAAGCCGTATCAAATTTATAACCAGGTTTTACTTTCTTGAAGTCATATGGTTTGCTTTGAATCACGATATTCAGGTAATCGCCCATGAAGTTGTTCGCAAACATCTGATAACCTTTGTGACCATCAGCGTTTGTATCAAATTGGTAGCCACCAGATTTGATAACGTAATCGACATCTTCATCACCGTAGTGATCATGGAGACCTTTCAGACCGTCGTTCATTGTTCTGACCTGAACATCTGCTTTACGTGTGTTACAGTAAATGCGCAGTTTTTTAGGCTGAGATGTCGTTGAGTGCCATGCATTCAATTTACCCAGGTTGACATAGTCATGGCCTTCGAATGAACAGAAGCATTTTTCTTCAACCTCTGCGATAATTTTCAAATCACACACATCACCATTACAGCTTCTTCCATCCTGTGGTCCACGAGGACCGTGTGAACTTTCACCAGCACTCACAGACATAGACAGAGAAGAAAGAACGATTACAGCTGCTGCAGATAACATGAACTTTTTCATAACATACTCCATAACTGCTAATTACATACATTAAGGATATTTTATTGTTTTTTACTGCTTTGAAATTATGAATACTCAATGGATACAGCACATTCAGCATTCATAAAAAACTTTTTGGATATAAATTTATTTTCAGTGTTTCCTGATAATGCCCAGACATTTCAAGCTTATCAATCAAACTGACCTTTATCTCTCCTCTGCTTTCGAAAGGAATTTTTTCCACATTCACAATCTTTGAGTTGATAACACTTTTCTCGCTATCACCGTAAATGCTTACTCCGGCCTTTGGAATATCCAAAGCGTAGTGATATCGAACCAAGTAACTCCCGTTTTTCAACCCACCATTCTGTGATGAAACTGAAATATCAAATGGTGAGTTACAGTAAAACTTAAAAGCTACAATTTTTGTTTCACTCTTAGACAAATCAATCAGGTCTGACATGTTATAAATACTGCATTTCTGACTGATTTTACCCTTCAAGTTCAATTTTACCGCTTCACCGGACATCGCTGTTGAAGATATTAAGCAAAGCAACAAAACCAACTTATTTTTATGAATTTTGATGTTTGCCATCTTCCCCACACCATCTCCCGTTCGCTTATTTTTATTTTAGATCGTTGTTCCCGAAACAAAGTATGAGAAAAGTATGATTTAAACCTGAACAAATAACGACCAAACCTAACAAACTGATTCATAAACGATTCACATCAAATATAAAGTTCGAAGTGATTTACACGTTAAAAATAAACTTTAAAATCAATAAATTAAAAATCAATCATTTGATACAAACAGAATTACAGACATAAAAAAAGGGAGACAAGCTCCCTTATTAAAAAACAAAAAAACTAATACTCAAACAATAATTGCTCTCGTGCCCAATCCCGGGCTTGCCTTCTATTTTTCACATCAATTTTCTTGAATGCATTATACAAATGTGTTTTCACTGTACTTTCACTCACAAATAAAGATTCTGCAATTTTTGCATTACTTTCTCCCTGAATGATTAACTTCAAAATATCTTCTTCTCTCTTCGTTAAACTCAGCGCTTTCCTTTCTCGTTTCTGTGCCTCAAAGTTTCCCTGGTTACGATAAGAGGCAATGAGGTCTGCCATGACCTTCCGCGTAAACCAAAATTCACCGGAAGCAACTGTACTTAATCCTTCCAACCAATGATGATAGCTGACATCCTGAGTCAGTACGCCGCAGCACTGAGGCCATTTTAAGACGTAGCGAAAATCATAATGGTCGCCCACATTAAACAAAACAATTTTATCTGGCCGTAGCCAGTGACTTTGAATCAGATGATAAATTGTCATTATTTCAGATGCTTGCGTATCAACAATCAGGATGACCTTCCCTTGATTTACAAGAGGTTCCAATTGCTGAACATCGCTGATTTGTAACAGCTCAAATCCACCACTTTTTCTCAATACATTACAGAGTGCATCGCAATGAATGCTTTTATCTGAAAACATCACTAACTGAGGATGACGACTCATGACTGCTTTCCTATATCACTCAATCCCTGTAATTATCTACCTGACAAATAAATACAGATATCTCAATTGTGAGAATATAAGACAACAGTAAGCAATTCATTGAATGGAAATAAAATTTAAAAATTAGGTGTGATTTTTTGTTGAATCGACAGTTTGCATTTGAAACAGAGAACACAAAAATGTTCACTCAAAATATCAATACTTTAGCGTTCGCTGTTATACACATCCCGCCTCTGACATTTTCATTCGCGATCATTGAATCAACAGCCGATCCGGTCAAGGTAAGCGCTCGACTCTCAACAGCTTATGCCCAAACCAGATAAGCGAACAGTGATTCAGAGAAGAGCGGATCAGAGTCCGCACGTCAGTGTTCACTGATTTCAGACGGCATCTTCCCCGGCATCAACGGAAGAATCGATTTGCAATTGGCTACACTTAGGTGGGATTCGCACTACAAGCAGCAGTCCAGCCAGGGGGTCAGTTATGTTATCCGATCAGCAAGGTAACAACTTGTCAGGCGCGTCGGTAGAAGCGGTACAGCTCTATGACAGGGCTGTGACGACTTTCAACCTTTATCGCGGTGATCCTTTTCATTTATTAGACCGTGCCATTGAGCAAGCGCCATGTTTTGGGATGGCTTATATACTCAAAGCGTATCTGTGCGCGATGGCGACAGAGCCCAGCTCGATAAGTGCCGCTCAGGGAATGCTTGAAAAAGCACAGGCACTACCCGTCAATGAAAGAGAAAAATCCCATATCAATGCATTGAATCATTTGCTTAAAGGCAACTGGAGCAAGGCAGCCACCCTGTTAGATCACCATAATATCACCTACCCACGCGACCTGATTGGCTTGCAGATTGGCCATTTGATCGATTTCTATCGGGCAAATTCCAGAAACCTGCGTGACAGAATCGCGCGTGTGTTGCGTCAGTGGTCTCCTGAGATACCGGGTTACGCCATCCTGCTTGGCATGCACGCCTTTGGGTTAGAGGAATGTGGTCATTATGCGCAAGCAGAAGAATCCGGACGTCAGGCGATTGAGATGGAACCCCTTGATTGCTGGGCACACCATGCCGTGGCCCATGTCATGGAGATGCAGGGACGTGTCCAGGACGGCATCGGTTGGATGACGACCAGAGAGTCCTGCTGGTCTGGTGAAGATAACTTTTTCAAAGTCCATAATTGGTGGCACCTCGCACTTTATTATCTGGATCTGGGTCAGTTCGACACAGCGCTTGCACTCTATGACGGACCAGTTCGTGAGGATCGCAGCAGTGTTGCCCTGGACATGGTGGACGCCTCAGCACTGCTGTGGCGACTGGAATTATTGGGTTGCAAGGTGGGTAACCGCTGGCAGGAGCTGGCGAATCAGTGGGATCAACATGCGGATGGAAAACTGTACCCATTCAATGACTGGCATGCCGTGATGGCCTATTTGGGGGCTGGGCGAGATGCAGACGTAGAACGGCTCCTGACCCTCTTCCAGTCACAGAGTCGCTCGTCGAAGGAGGTCGCAATATGGGCTCATCAAATTGGATTGCCTCTGATGAAAGGATTTAAGGCGTTTTGGAATGGGGACTATCAAGCCGCTGCAGAGCAGCTCTACAGTGCGCGTTACATCTCGAATCGCTTCGGTGGCAGTCATGCTCAGCGCGATATCATCGATCTGACGTTGACAGAGGCAGCTCTACGAGGCGGTATGAGAAATCTTGCGCAAGCTCTCGCGAACGAACGCTTGGCATTAAAGCCTCACAGCGCCATGAATCTGAATTTTCTTTCCAGAGCTGCAATGGAGCAGAACTTAATGTCAGACTAACGTATTCGCCTCATGAAAATGATGGCTGCTCTTCAGGCAGTCATTCACGATACGGTACAAGCATCACCCATGGCGTTGATATCATGGCTCTGACGAAGATTCAGACGAAAAAAAACCGCTGATAGTTCAGCGGTTTCTTTGAATGTGGCGGAGAGATAGGGATTTATCGCTCGCAAGCTCGCGCCCCTTCGGGCGTTGCCTGAAGGCAACGTGGTCTCGCTACGCTCGGCTGAACCCAACCAGGCTTCTTCACCCTATCTCTGTGTGCCGAAGTTCAGACGAAAAAAAACCGCTGATAGTTCAGCGGTTTCTTTGAATGTGGCGGAGAGATAGGGATTTGAACCCTAGATACGCTATTAACGTATGCCGGTTTTCAAGACCGGTGCTTTCAACCACTCAGCCATCTCTCCGTGAGTGCGGCGAATAATACGTGGTGATGGCCCGGCTGTAAAGTAAAAAAAGTTCAAGTGCTCAATAAGCCATCAAAACCTGTTTCCACTGCTGTGAATCAAACCTTTTTGCTAGGAAAACAGGCTACTTATCCAGATCGGAAGCTACAAAACCCTGATAATGGCTCATGCCTTCCCGTATCAACTCACGCAAGGCAACCGGATAAAGCTGGTGTTCATCCAATGCGCGAATCTCCGCCCAGAAAAACTCCAGATGCGCTTCTTTGGAATCAATCTGCATGGCCTCACAAACCCCAGCCAGTTCAGCCTGAAAAACAAGTGCAATTTCTGCCTGCTGCTGACCACTTTCCAGCCAGTCATTTTCAGCCATGCCAATCAAAGAGCCAACTATGGCTTTCATCCCGGTCTCTTCTTCAATTTCTCTGGCCAGCGCTTTCGCAGCAGCTTCCCCCAGTTCAACATGCCCGCCGGGCAGAAAACTCATCCTGTCTCCAACCCGTCTGACCAAAAGTATCTTATCCTGCACCTGAATCAGTGCACGGGAAGAATAATGTAATGTCACCTTCTCACGCCTGTCATCTTGCTCTCTGTGTGCACAGCTTAACGGCTTGGCGAGAGACTGACTACAGACTTGCTATAGTTGTGCTATCCGTTTGCCCGATAAGGTTCAGTGTGATGAAAATTTTCAGTAACTTCGAAAGCGGCAATATCCGTATCGTAAAGGCCGAACAACCGGATGACATCCGGCTTCAGATCAACAAAGATAACCAGTCGGAGTTTTACCAGTGGTTTTACTTCCGTCTGGAAACGCAGGCACAAGTCGAACACAATTTTGCATTACTGGATTTAGCAAAATCGGCCTATCCGGAAGGCTGGAAAGACTACGATGTCGTTGCGTCATATGATCGGGAAGAATGGTTTCGTGTGCCGGCCCAATTTGATGGCGATACCCTGCGCTTTCAAGTGATGCCTGAACAGTGCTCCATGTATTTCGCGTACTTTGCGCCTTATTCCTGTGATCGGCACCAGGATCTGCTCCATCAGGCCCAGATGAACTACAACTGCACTCTGGAAACTCTGGGCAGCACTCTGGACTGCAACGACATCAGCCTGCTGACCATCGGCGAACCTGCGGATTCAAAAAAGAAAATCTGGATCATTGGACGCCAGCATCCGGGAGAGACAATGGCGTCATGGTTCATGGAAGGTCTGCTGCAACGCCTGCTGGACGAAACCGATACAGTCGGGCGCGCCCTGCTTGATGAGGCCGTCTTTTACATCGTGCCGAACATGAACCCGGACGGCAGCATTCGCGGCCATCTGAGGACCAATGCCGCTGGGATCAACCTGAATCGGGAATGGCAGTCGCCAAGTCTGGAGCAAAGCCCGGAAGTCTTCCTGGTACGCGAACGGATGCTACGGACAGGGGTTGATCTGTTTCTGGACATTCACGGGGATGAAGCCATTCCGTATAACTTCGTGGCAGGCTGTGAAGGAATTCCGTCTTACGATGAACGACATGCCCGGCTGGAAAACAACTTCAAACAAGCGCTGCTGACCATTACACCGGAATTTCAGGACGACTATGGTTATGACAAGGATGCTCCGGGACAGGCAAATCTGAGCATGGCAACCGCCTGGGTCGGGGAACAATTTCACTGTCTGGCATTCACGGTGGAAATGCCGTTCAAGGATCACAACCTTCAACCAGACGCCTTCTATGGCTGGTCACCGGAACGCAGCCTGGCTTTCGGTCAGGATGTTCTGGCCGCTATCCGGCCGGTCATGGCGCAGTTGCGCTGATATTGCAGGGTTCAGGACACCGAGGAGCCAGTTTCATCACTGGCTTCTTTTGATTCAGGCCGACGATTTATTCAGCACGATAATCACAGGCCCGAATTGCGGAAGATACTCCGAAATGATCATCTGTCAAAGCAGTATTTTATCCTGCAGGCGACTTCATCTCGCAAATACGCTTTTGCTCACAAAGCACGATTTATCTGCTTTGAAGCGAGGAGAAAGCTCTGATAAAGATATGCTTGATCTCGACGCATAGTGCTTTTAGGAGGTAATTGTGTCTATCAACTCACTTGATTTTTCTGACATGGCTGATGCCACTACCAAGTGGGATCAGCAAGACGAAACGGCGACCCCGGCAAAAGCTACAGGGAACAAACAACAACAAGCTGCTGCCCGCCGACGTATTGAAATGCTCCGTGACATCCGCGAATGCGGGCTAACCATCGAAGAAGCAAAAGAGCTGGGTCTGCTCCACTAAGCCCGGTATATACAAAGGTTATTTATCCTGAGCTTTACTCATCAAGGCTAATGTACTGAAAAGGCATTAGCCTGTGTTCGCCTTCTTTATCCATTGATTTCCCCGATTGCACAAATTGTTGCATACCTCTTTTCTGAACCGCCTAAAATCAGTACATTGAGTTTATCCCAGCAAACAATGGAAACTTACAATGTCAACAATTACGACCCGATGCCCGCATTGCCAAGGACTGAACCGTCTTCCGGTTGAACGCATTCATGACAAAGCAACCTGCGGAAACTGTAAAGAATCCCTGCTCGACGGCAAACCCGTTGATGCAACCTCAGAAAATTTCCAGGCTTTACTGCAAAGTGAGCAGCCTGTAGTCGTTGATTTTTGGGCCCCCTGGTGTAACCCATGTGTCGGATTCACACCAATCTTTGAAGACGTAGCCGCAGAACGCAAAGATCAGGTTCGTTTCGTCAGAATTGATACGGAAGCGCAGCAAGAGCTGGCCGTTCAGTACCGTATCCGCAGTATTCCGACCATCATGGTGTTCAGACAGGGTCAACTGGTCGATACCCTGAATGGCGCATTACCGAAATCTCGCTTTGACCAGTGGCTGAATCAGGCACTGACAAAATAATCCGCCTATGTGGCACGGGCTCAGACCCTGACCGTGCCACTTCTTACCCTCTGTAATTCTTCAAAAATTCCTGACCTTTCCTATACTAGAAAACAGCATAATAAGAATATGTTTCGTGTATTAGGGGTTACGGCATGCAAAGGCATCTTTCTCTTGTGCTCCGCACATTCTCTTGCGCACTTATCCTTTCAGGCTGCAGCAGCCTGCCCGCATCACTGGGCTTTGGCAGCCAGTACAGTATGTATCGCACCACACAGGACTTTATCTCAGAGAGTGAAAGCCGTGAAAATGGTGCAGTCGTCGACAAAGGCATGTATTACCCGAAAAGTGCCTACTCATATACCTATCGCTATTGCAGCAATACACCGGCACAAGCCCACGAAGACATTGCCCAGTATCAAAACATGGTCAAACAGGTCTGCAACGCCAATCACGGCCGGATGATTCATCTGGACTCCGGCTCCTGGTGTGTCGCCGATGCCAACACGAAAGATGAACGCCCCTACTTTTACGCCAGCATCAGCAGTACGGAACAATGGGCTGATCTCTGTCTGGATGGCCCTTTCATTACTCTGAAAGTGATTGAAAATAACGGCGCCCCTGACAATGAATGGTATCTGTCTGCTATCGCACTGGGTTATCTGCCCTTTTCAACCGATCGTCAGCTGATTGATCTCCCTCCTGAAACAGTCCTCCTGACCAATACCCGCAAAGCACCCGGCACCAATGGGACCTGGACTGAAGAGAGTGAACATATTTATACCAGTATCGGTGAACGGGTATGTCTGTACGAAAAACCAGACAGAAACAGTCTGGGCTATACCTACCGGGGGACCGTACAAAAGGCAGACAAAGGAAAAGTCAGAGTGCTGATTAAAGAAAAATTCAAAGGCGATATCCGTACAGCCCCTTACCTGGAGCCACTGGATTGGCACGAGGAAGCGTACATCACAGCAAGCGCCAGCGCATGGTTTGTGTGCTCGTCTTAGATTCCGTCTGAAACACAACTTGCCACCATCAGCTCCTGTGAACCATGAGGGCTTCAATCCGTTGCGAGAGCATAAGCATCAGGTTGAAACTCTCAGTTTTATCATGATATTTTCAGCGCTTGCCCCATTTTCATCACCCAAAACAGAGCGCCTATGTCGACAGAAAATACATTTGTCTTTGCAAAAATCACCCCTCATGAAACGTTCTTTGAATCAGCCAAACGAGCACTCCTCGGTATGCTGGATGCGACACGTCAGGAACCCGGCTGTATCCGGTTTGATATCCATACGTCTGAATGCGGAAGATATATTTATCTCTACGAGGAATGGATCAGTAAAAACGCACTGGAAAACCATCATCAGGAAGCACATACACAAGCTGTCGCTCAAAAATTTACACAATGGCTGGCAGCGCCGACCGAAGTCTCACGGATGAAAAAACTCTGAGCAGCAGCTACCTTCAAACACACAAAACCCGGCATTTGCCGGGCTTTGTCCATCTGCAGCACAATCTTTTAAACCGTAAATTTCTTCATGGCCTGATTCAGGTCCTCAACCTGAGATTTGATGGACTGCGATGTCTGATTTGCAACACTGCAGTTACCGGACACGTCATCGGCAGAAGATGACAGCTGGTGGACTAACTCAGCCACCGACTGAGACACATTGGACTGCTGCTCAGTGGCGACGGCGATATCACTCACCTTCTGCGACACCTCTTCCATATACCGGACCGTATCTTTCAGCATCTCGTTAGCGGTTGCCGTGTGTTCCGTTCCGACTTTGACCAGAGACTGACTCTGCTCAATCACTTTCACAACATGCTGAGTTGAAGACTGAATCGCATCCACGATTGCATTGATTTCAGTGGTCGACTCCGTTGTCCGCTGTGCCAGCAAACGCACTTCGTCTGCCACCACCGCAAAGCCGCGCCCCTGTTCACCGGCACGTGCAGCTTCAATGGCAGCATTCAGAGCCAGCAGGTTTGTCTGCTCCGCAACGCTCTGGATCACGTCCGTGACATGCTCAATCCGGTCACTGTCAGCGCTGAGCTGCAGCACCATATCACTAGCCTGCGCCACCAGCGTATTCAGTTCAGAAACTGTCTGGTGATTTCGCATCAATGCCGCTTCTCCGTTGGCCAGCAACGAAGCAGAATGTGCCAGATCATCCGACGCTGACTGAGTATTCTGAGCGGTTTCATGGGCCGTCGCCGTCATCTCTTCAATGGCAGTTGCGACCGAGCTGATCCGCGATGCCTGATCAGTCACTTCGCCCGCTATATCCGTATTTGTCACCAGCAGCTTATCCATGCTGGCATTCACAGCCTGCGCTTTATCCGAGACCCCGGTCACCAGCCCTGACAGCGATACAGACATCCGGTTCACAGAACCTATCAGGGTTGCGATTTCATCCGAACCCTTATTCTCCATGGCCCGGGAAGAAAAATCACCGTGGGAAATTTGTTCTGCACGCTCAACCACCCGGCCCAGCCGCGACCCAATATCCCGGCCAAGCCAGGTCCCGATCACCAGAGAACACAAGCTGGCAATCACACTGATCGCGATCAGCAACATTACGACTTTCTGGACACTGCTGCCGATGGCTTCTCCACTTTGTGCGGCAACAGCCTGCTGCTCACGCACGACCGCTTCAATTGTCTGTGCAAGCTGTTCTACCGCCAGCAGGGTTTCAGTTTCCATCAGATAATTGGCTTTATTCCAGTCCTGCGCCTGCCGCTGCATCACCACATCTGTCGCCATCGGCAAATATAAGTCCTGCATTTCTTTAAACAGCGACCACAGCCCTTGCTGACTCTCTGTCAGGCTTTCTTTTTTGCGTTCAATTTCTGAAACTGCGCGATTGTGCGAACGCATATATTCTTCGAACTTGTCCAGATTGTCCTGATTTGCATTGATGAGGAATGCCCGCAACTCACCCAAGCCATTCGACAGAGAAGTATAAGCGTCGGTAAACAGCTTCATCAGACGCTTGCGTGCTTCGCCTTCAGCGATGCTTTCTTCTTCGTTAATCATCCCCTGAAGTTGATCCAGCGCCACTTCAGCCAAAGGTGCAGCCTCAAATTGCAATTGATGGTGCGCAGGTAAGTTTTCAGGCTGATGACTGAGCTCAGCAACGGCAAGTTCGCTGGTTTTGAGCGCATCCCAGTCAGCTTTCACCTGATCAAACTGCGCCTGTGACACATGGCTCTGCAATCGAACCAGTTCTTCATCGACTTTGGCAAAAGCATCATCAAGCTGCTGCCGGTATTTAGCCTGCCTTGTTTCATCCGCTGCCAGCATATACGCCCGCAAACTGGATAACGAAAATTCGGCATTTTGCTGTAATGAGCGGCTGGCATCGACCGTCGGTAAATCCACACTCAGCAGCGAGCTGGCATGGTTTTCAACCTTGGTGATCTGAAGGTAAAGCAGGATGGCTGCCGCAAGAAACAAGGCAGTCAAAAATAAGAAGCTGACCCGAAGCTTCCTTGCAATGGAAAGTTTCATCAGTGATAAGTCCGTTTACATCTCGGTCAGACCAATATAATAACAGTGATATAAATTGTGAACACTTTGTCATCAAAGTATGAATTTTTTCACCATCCCCTGCGGTAAATGTCTAAAAATCACACGAACCATTCAATCTATTGAATATCTATGCCGCCATAAGTATTTATCAAGGTCTTTCGCCAGGCCTCTTAAGACCTACCCTGCTGCTCAGCAAGTCCCGTCAGGCACTCACCGCAACCGCCTTTACCTTCTCTCCAACATTGTATTTCTCAGACCAAAGCCGGATCTGCTCAAGAATATCCAGAGCCGAACGACCAAACTCGGTCAGCTCGTAACTGACAGCAATTGGCCGGTCACTGATCACTTTGCGGACCACCATGTCTTCACTTTCGAGTTCTTTTAACCGCTGATCGATCATTTTCTTACTCGCCCCGCCCAGCATCCGGGCCAGATCATTAAACCGGACAGGTCCATCTTTCAGATGATAAAGAATTGTGCCTTTCCACTTCCCCCCGATCAGCCGCATCCCTTTCTCGACAGAACAGGGCTCCTTACATTCGTTGAGCACAATTTTTCTGCCTTTAGTATCTGTTTTTACTGAACTTCCCATAGAAAACGCCTCCGAAACAACAAGGTTACTAAAAGTATACTGGTTGATTAAAGTCTCATGGTTACCATAATAAACCACAAATCACACTGATTACAGAGAACAAGCCAGGAGACGTGACATGAGCAATATTTTGATTATCAATGCCCATCAGGCCTATCCATTTTCAGAAGGAAGACTGAACCGGACGCTGATGGACCGTGCTGCCACTTTACTCACCGCAAAAGGCCACCAGACCCGCGTCGTGACCATGGAAAATGATTACGATGTACAACAGGAAGTTGAGAACCACAAATGGGCTGACATCATCATTCTGCAAACACCAGTCTTCTGGATGGGCGTACCGTGGATCTTTAAAAAGTACATGGATGAAGTCTATACCGCCGGAATGGACGGCTCACTCTGTACCGGCGACGGCCGTTCCTCGGCGGATCCGAAGAAAAATTACGGCACTGGCGGCACGGTTCAGGGGAAAAAATACATGTTGTCACTGACCTTCAATGCACCTGCAGAAGCATTCGGCAACCCGGATGAATATCTGTTTCAGGGCAAAAGTGTCGATGACCTGTTTTTCCCGATTCATATGAGTTTTCGTTTCTTTGGTATGACGCCACTGGAAACCTTTGTCTGTTACGACGTCCTGAAGAATCCGGACATTGAAAACGACCTGACACGTTTTGACGCTCACCTGGAACGTTGTTTCTGAAAGATCTGAATATTTCCATCACACAGCGGACCGGGGCACGATGTCCCGGTATATCTGGAATCAATCCTGTCAGCGCCAGTGAGCTTCTTTTACAAAGACTTGCCAGTCAGCCTTCTCATAGCATGAGCGAATGAATCGTTTACAAATTGATTGATAAAGCCGGATAACCTCAATATGCTCGGTTCATCACCAGCTCACGAAAAAGAATCACCCACTTCAACATCATCTTCTTTGTTGGAGACCGCTGTTTCTTCCCGAACGGGGCTCTGAACCCTGCATCTTGAGGCCACTTGACGATATGTTAGATTTCACCTTACTCAGCGCATTTATACCGACTTTTTTCTTTGTCTCCATTACGCCCGGCATGTGTATGACATTAGCAATGACACTGGGCATGAGTATTGGTGTCAAACGGACACTCTGGATGATGCTGGGCGAACTGGTGGGCGTGGCACTGGTCGCCATTGCCGCCGTTATGGGTGTCGCCACAGTGATGCTGAATTATCCGCAGCTTTTCCATCTGCTGAAGTGGATTGGCGGCGCTTATCTGATCTGGCTGGGTGTCAGCATGTGGCGGAATCGCGGAAAAATGTCAATGAATCTGGATGCTCCAACCGAAACCCAGCGCGGACAACTCATCTCTCAGGGATTTATCACTGCAATTGCAAATCCTAAAGGCTGGGCATTTATGATTTCTCTACTGCCACCTTTTATCAATATTGAACTCCCTGTTGCACCTCAGATGGCCGGTCTGCTGAGTATCATCCTGCTGACCGAGTTCATCGCGCTGATGGTCTATGCAAATGGCGGTCGGAGTTTACGGCTGTTCCTGAGCCGGGGAGACAATCTTCGCTTCATGAACCGAATTGCCGGCACACTCATGATGGGTGTGGGGCTCTGGCTCGCTTTGGGATAATAAAAAACTACCGCCAGGATAAAATGCCAGAAGAAAGCCCGGATTATTTATGCAATCACTGAGTCAATATTTTGACAACCCCTTGTAAGCATCTGAATAAAAATGCTAATTTCCGACGATTTTAGTAACACTTTTTTGCCATTACCCTGACTTTTGCGAGAGACATCACTTTAATTTAGTAAACAAATTGCATTACAATTCGTATATCGTCAAAAAAACACGACAATAAGGACTAAATCATGTGTTGCGATAAGCCGAATTTAATGAGGGTAAAGCGTGGTATCTGGCAACGGATTACCTGCAAAGCGGTCTACTTATGCAAAAGCTGCCATAAAAAAACCAAAGTCTGAAACGGTTCTGAATTTCTATTTTTCCTTTCTTTTCAACCTGTCTATGTGTAGCCCAAGGGAGTATCAACTCCCGTTGGTCGCTCAACTTTCAGACAACCACTGACAATAAAAGCAATATTCCGCACCCATTCGTCAAGATGACGTCACGATAAAGTCAGCTTTATGTCACCCCTTTTTTGATAGTGACCGAAGTCACAAATCCACGACAGGTCTGGCTGTAATCTGCTGATTATCAAAATAAAGAAAAATGAGAGCCAATCATGTGCTGCGACAATCCTCAAATTTACCGGATAAAACGAACGCTTTGGAGAAAGCTCACCTGCCGTGCCCTCTACAAATGCAGGAGCTGCCAACAAACGTTCAGGATTTAACATCGGGCTCCGGCGACAGCTTGCAAAAACCTCTGGAATGTCATCTGAAATGATGGCGTTCCCCGTTAAGCTTCAACGCTCAAATTATGCTCAGCCTCAGGCCAACTGCTATGTTTAAACATAAATCCAGATCAGCCTGAGGCGGTATGCGAATCCTTTCTTACCTCTTTCTGGTAATGACTTTGTCAGCTTGTTCGCTGACGGACAGCTTTTCTCCGGACACCGTAAACGGCGTCACTAACATCAGCGTTTCCCAGGCACGCCAGGACAGAGACCAACTGGCCACAGCAAAACGTTATTTCACGGAAGTCCGAAATCTGCCGTCCCTGCCCTGTTGCGATGAGCTGCCCGTTCTTTTCCGGCTGACTCATGAAGATGTCATTATTGAGCTTTCTTCCGGCCGCAGCTTTACCAAGCTTATCAAATTGAGTCCGGCCATCAGCCGACAGGACCTTCTTCTCACCAGCCTGGTCAGCCAGACGGTCTTTCCACCTCAGGTACAGCTTTATTCTGAAGATTTTCTGCTGATTGACAGTCTGACCGCATACCGCTATCAGCCTTTCAGCGTAGAGGAACCTGACAGGCTGGAACTGGAAATTCCGTTATCGCGCTACAGCACGCCCGTCCGCTATCTGCTGGTTTATACCAGTTCAAAAGCCATGAGGGACTACACCCCGTTGCTGGACGCGGAAGCTCAGTACGAGAGCCGGATCGGCATGGATGTTACCCCCCACCCCTGGTTTCTGGCGCCGCATGCTCCGACCGGCAGTCTGATTCTTCGTCGCCGCTGATCACAACATCTTAACCACACGAATCAAGGTCATACCTGTGATTGGCATGCAGAATCACTGTGTGCATTTTCAGCCCTGTTATACCCGGGACAGACTTCCCCAGAGCCATCCCCTGACGGATCAATTTTCTGCTCACGGATTGAAACATTTAGTAATATTTACACATAATACGCAATACTTACTATTTGAGGCTGAGCGGATGAACCCGAATACCCTTGGTTTTGTCATGACCGATCTGACCCGTCTGATGCGGAAACTCTTTAAAAAGCGTTTTAAAGATCAAGCATTAACAATGGTTCAGGCCCGGGCGCTTTACTATATCGCCCGGTTTCAGGGCATTCGGCAGGTTGAGCTGGCAGACATGCTGGAGATCAAACCCATCTCACTGGTCCGGCTGATTGATCTGCTGGTCGATGCCTCGCTGGTGGAGCGCCGTCAGGATCCCAAAGATCGTCGGGCCTACCAACTGTATCCGTCACCGACGGCACAACCAATTCTTGATGAAATCCTCCGCGTGATTCAGAGCATTCAGAAGGATGCGCTGGCCGGGCTATCCGAGAGTGAGATAACCACCGTAGCGACCGCCCTGCAGAAAATGCGCGATAACATGACCTCGCTGTAACCAGCCGCTATTGACCGAAAGTTGGAGACTTCCATGAGCAACATTTCCCAAACAGAACAACTCAGCCCGCCACCCAAACGTTCTAAAAAACGCTTTCTGCTGCTTGTTGTTGTACCTGCCATTGCATTGCTCGGCGGCAGTGTTCTCTATCTGAAAGGTGGCCGGTATGTCGAAACCGATAATGCCTATGTCAAAGCCGACAAAGTGCCGGTGAGCGCTGAAGTGTCCGGTCCGGTGCTGCAGGTCCTGGTCAGAGAAAACCAGTCGGTTACTGCCGGTCAGCCGCTTTTTCGCATTGATCCGGCTTCATTTGAAGTGTCGGTCGCGAAAGCTAAGGCGGATCTGGCACAGGTCCGAACGGATCTGGCTGCTCTGAAAGCCAGCTACAAAGAAAAGCAGGCAGAAATTGCTCTGGCCCGAACCAAGCTGGCTTTTGCTGAAAAAGAACTGAAGCGGCAGAAAAATCTGGCGGTGAAAAACTATGTTTCGACGTCCAACTTCGATCTGGCACAACAGTCAGTTGACCTCGCGAATCAGGAAATCAATACCCTGTCACTGGATCTGAAGCGCATTGCAGAGACCATGGGCGGCAGTCTCGAGACGCCGATCGAGTCTCATCCGAAATACATGGCAGCCCTCGCCCAGTTAAACCGTGCCACACTGGATCTGGCGCGTACAACGGTCAAAGCTTCAGTTGACGGAATTGTCGGCCAGCCGCCGAAACCGGGGCAATACCTGAACCCTGGCGTTACCGTCATGTCGCTGGTTGCCAGTACTTCTCCCTGGATTGAAGCCAACTTTACAGAAACCGATCTGACACATGTCAGACCCGGTCAGCAAGTCACCATCCATGTAGATACCTACCCGGACACCCGCTGGACCGGTACCGTCGACAGCCTCAGCCCGGCCACTGGCGCAGAGTTCTCGGTGATCCCGGCACAGAATGCGACGGGGAACTGGGTCAAGATCGCCCAGCGCGTTCCGGTGCGTATTTCCATCACGCCGGATGCAGACACCCCTGCACTGCGTGCCGGTCTGAGCACAGTGGTTGAAATTGATACCGAGTACCACCGTAAATTCCTCGGACTGTCTCTATGAGTCAGCACATCCAGACAGCATCTGCTGAGCCTGCCAACCGGGGGTTCATCACCCTTGCAGTGATGCTGGCAACCATTATGCAGGCGCTGGATACCACAATTGCCAACGTTGCCCTACCGCACATGCAGGGGGCAATGGGGGCAACGCAGGATCAAATCTCCTGGGTCCTGACCTCCTACATTGTGGCTGCCGCCATCTGTATGCCATTAACCGGTTTTCTGAGCGCCCAGCTGGGTCAGAAGCGTATTTTTCTGTGGTCGGTCGTCGGTTTTACCATCAGCTCAATGCTCTGCGGTGCCGCACAGTCGCTGGAGCAACTGGTGCTGTTCCGTCTGCTCCAGGGCGTGTTCGGGGCCAGCCTGGTCCCATTGTCGCAAGCTGTGTTGCTGGATACGTATCCGACCGAACAGCATGGTTCAGCAATGGCCATGTGGGGCGTTGGCGTCATGGTGGGGCCGATCCTCGGCCCGTCGCTGGGAGGCTGGCTGACCGAATACTACAACTGGCGCTGGGTGTTTTACATCAACCTGCCCTTTGGTCTGCTGGCCTGGTTCGGAATTGCCGCTTACGTGAAAGAAACGGCTATCGACAAATCCCGGAAATTTGACCTGTTCGGCTTCGCCATTCTCAGTCTGGCGATTGGTGCCTTACAGATGATGCTCGACCGCGGTGAATCACAGGGCTGGTTCGACAGCCCGGAAGTGATCATCGAAGCTATTCTGACCGGAAGCTGTTTCTACCTGTTCATCGCGCATATGTTCACCCATAAAGCGCCCTTTATCGAACCGGGATTATTCAGCGACAGTAACTTCCGGATTGGCCTGCTGTTTATCTTTATCATCGGCATCATTCTGCTTGCGACCATGGCCCTGCTACCGCCTTTCATGCAGAGTTTACTGGGTTATCCGGTCCTGGATGTCGGCTATCTGCTGGCCCCGCGCGGTGTCGGCACCATGATTGCGATGATCACGGTCGGCAAGCTTGCCGGCAGGGTTGATCCCAGGTACAAAATTTTCCTTGGCCTGATGCTGACCACCCTGTCGCTGTGGGAAACCACGCTGTTTGATCTCAATATCAGTGGCTGGGACATTGTCCGCACAGGTGTGATTCAGGGGCTGGGGCTGGGCTTTATTTTCGTGCCTCTCTCGACCATTACTTTTGCAACATTGGCGCCCAAATACCGTAGTGAGGGGACCGCCCTCTTCAGCCTAATGCGAAATATCGGCAGTAGTATTGGCATCTCGGTGGTGATCACTTACCTGTCCCAGCAGACACAAGCCAATCATGCCGCCTTCGCCGATTACATCACACCATTCAACTTTGCCCTGAATCAGGCCGTTGATGCCGGGATATACAATCTGTCGACACCACAGGGACTGATGTCCATCAATGGTGAAGTGACGAAGCAGGCAGCGTTACTGGCTTACTTGCAGGATTTCCGGCTGATGATGTGGGTCACTCTGGCTGCCGTGCCGCTGGTGTTTCTGCTCCGCACCCCGAAAAAACAACCGCAGACCGAGAAAGCGGGAACGGAAACCGTAATGGAATAAAGGCCCACCCAACAGCAAACACGCCCCGCAAGTCATTCATCTTGTGAGGCGTGTTTTTTAAGATGTCTGTTTTTAAGATGCCTGTTCTGAGCGAATAGGTCTGCGATCAGTTATCGTAACACCAGCGCGGCGGAAAAGCCTGATTCATCACAAGTGAATCCCCCACCAGTTCAAACTGAAGTTTCGCTTCGTTTTCAGTCAGATGCTCGGTGAGCAAACAAGCCTGAAAAACAGACCAGCGAAAGTCCACGGTCACAGTGACCTTTACACCCTCGATCGCAATGCCTTTGATCATCATCGAGTCAGGCACTATCGTCATGTGGGGACCATCTGTCCAGGCCAGTTCATAAAACAACGGCTGGAACTGCTTCTCTGCCGCCTTCACCGCCGCGTTAATCTGCACATCACGATCCGGCAACTCAATATTCAATGCCAGTACCAGCGATAAAGCGTGCTCACTCATGATATATCCCCGTTTCTTTACTGACAGAGAGCTTACCAAATAAAAGCGACTCAGCGTCTGTCATTATCTCAACGTCCATCTGCCACCGGCCATTTCTTCGTCCGGCATGCACTTTCTCAAAAACAGTGACTACACTCATCTCATCTGTTCTGTCGATTTACAGGTACTTCTATGGATAACAATGAGAAAGAGGCCGGGATTATACAGGCACTGGCTGAACGTATGGAATCCCAGCGTTTACCCAGAGCATTAGCCATGAAAAAGCGGGTCGATGATGGCGAAACCCTCAATGAGCTTGATATTCAGTTTCTCAAAGAAGTCCTGGATGATGCTCAGCGCATCAGGCCTCTTGTGGAACGCCACCCCGAATGGCAAACCCTGGCCGCGGGCATGATCCACCTGTACCAGGAGATCACCAGGAAAGCGCTTGAAAATGAAAACAATCAGAAAGGCAAGGCTTAGCCTAACGTGAACCAGTGCATCGCCGTTCTCTGAATCATGCCGTAAAGAAAAAGCCCTCATCCAGTGAGGGCTTACTGAAGCCATCAGCGCAGATGCGCCCGCCGCTTTTGCTCATTGAGCAGCACAGCCAAAGATACGCTTGGATGGTTTCATTATTGCCTTGTGGCAATATCAGCTGTGATGTACCGGGATTGGCTATCTTCATGATAGCGGCGCGCAAGTAAAATCATCTTTGTTCAGCGCATAAAAAATTTGAGCACACAACACAATTAATTTTTGTGGTGGCGATAGCATTTCATTGTGGTGAATTGTTTTAGTGGAAATTGCATCAGGTTGAAGTGGGCGATATCTAGGTGAGTGGTGATAAGGTCAAGAAGATCTAGCCCAGATGAAAGAACGGTATTCTGGTTACCACATTCTACTTCTGCAGATTTACCTTACTCCAAATCACACAGATGAGCAGTTGTTCAATTGATGCGGACATTACCTGACAATAGCTGAAAAACTGTAAAGTGATCAGCCCGCATGTATGTTCGCTGAAGAACCAAGTAGTTTTAATCATTGAAAATTAACTATTAAATCAGTTGATTTGACTATTTTTTAGTGAAAATGCAATAAAATAGTATGTTAAACTTCCCGCTTTATCAGGGGTATTATATGGCTAGATTAGGTATGTGTGATATCAATAACTTCAAAATTGGCCCGAAAAGTAAGCGGGCTATTTCTGACATTCGTGAAGTTATTGATCAAGGAAATCTATTAGCAGGAGTTCTTGCTGCAACGCCGTTTTATTATATTTTTGGTACACCAAGCGTTACAACCAACCCATTTGAAAAGCTAGTTACTGTAAGAGAGCATGATTGGCATACATTAGCTAAGGCTATGTCAGGAGCAGGAAAAACAACTCGAAACCGAGTTTTTATGATTGCTTATGAACAGGAAATCTTTACCACAGGTGATGAACAGAGGTTTTGGAATTGTGTTTCAGAAGCAGCTAAGTAACTTATTTACCATTATTATTGTGCTTACCAGTTTTACTGGCTGTGCACAGTCTTCTATCAAGAGTACAGAGGCAGCTAAAAGATGGGATGCTCAATATGAGCATTGCACTGATATCGCACGCGCCAATACTGCCGATTTTCCTGAAAATGCATGGTTTGATTCACTAACCCTGGAAGACAAGAAATCGGTCATTGGTTATTTGTACAATTATAACCAAAGAATTTGCACAGCTGAAGAAACCGAACTCCTTCGCTCTGCTATTGCACACGATAAAAATACTGAGTTGAAAAGTGACTACGAAGAGATTTTAACCCCGCTGGATGTGACATTTGCCGAGCGGCTAGAGGGAATAGAAAAGTCTGAAATCTTAAAAATTCAGGCCCAGTATTCGGAACCATTTAGTATTAGACATGTACTTACTCAGCTAGACCTTTATCCAAAGCGCTAGAAAGAATTTACAAGCTGAACTATTCTCGTTCCCCCTGTGCTCTCAACTGATAGCACAGGGGAATATGCATATCCCAGTAACTTCGCGCTTCATCGCATCAAACCATGAGAAAGGAAACTCCGGACTCATGCGCGACATATTTGCTGTATCCCTGAAAGCTCCTGCTCACAACAACAACTGAACCCCAGTAACTCGCTGCCCCAATTACTTTGCCAATGACAAAAGCAACCACAGTTCATGCCCGATTCACGGGGAACACTCTAAATTTATCTCACTGTTCTGAAAGGATTTTTTCAGCGCCCAAAATTCTACCAGATTTTTCGGGTTCTAAAACCCTTCATGGTTTGTTTCTGAGGCATTGAACAACCACCGCATTTCACCTCTTCCCCAGAGCTGTATTCACATCCATCTTTTGCGGTTCAATCGCAGGTAAAAGCTATCGTTTTTCCTTCATAATCAGTACATTCAATAGATTCAATCCAATCATGACGTTATACAAGGAAAGAAGATGCTGCCGGATTTCAGCGATACATTTGCATTTGTCAAAGTGGTACAACAAGGCAGTTTTACTGCGGCGGCAAAGGCGCTGAATGTCCCTAAAGCCCGGGTCAGCCGGAAGGTGAAAGAATTAGAAGAACGTCTCGGTACACAACTGCTGAAACGCACAACGCGCAAGCTCGGCTTAACAGAAGCCGGAAAGCTATACTTTGAACACTGCGCACACCTCGCCAAAGGGCTGGTGGCTGCTGAAGAGGCCGTGGCGCTGATGCAATCGGCCCCCAAAGGGTGGCTTCGGGTGACAGCAACTTACTGGCTCAGCCATCATGTGCTATCGCCGATTATCAGTGAATTTCAGCAGCACTACCCGGACATTCAGGTGGAAGTGGTGATGAGCCACGACATCAAAGATCTGGTGGCCGATGATCTGGATATCGCCTTTCGCATCTGGCGCGGTGCACTTCCGGATTCTCAACTCATTGCCCGGAAATGCTGCCCTTTACCCATGCATCTTTATGCGAGTCCCGGTTATCTCGAACAGGCTGGTGAACCTGCACATCCGGAAGATCTGATACGGCATCGCGCGCTGGCAACCAGCCTGATGAAATCCGCTGATGGCTTTGCATGGCCACTGACCAATGGTGACACAACGTATGCGGCGCCAATTCAGCCGCACCTGGTTGCGTCTGACCCAGAATTACTCGTCCATCATTTGACGTCCGGTCAGGGAATCGGTCTGTTTTCTGCGATGCGCATGCAACCATTCATCCAAAGCGGGCAGATTCAGCGTGTATTGCCCGACTGGACCGGCCCGGACTTTTCTCTGTATGCTTTGCTGCCCCATACCCGCATGCTGCCGCCCAAAGTCAGACTATTTTTGGATTTCCTGATCGCACGACTTCCGGATGCGATGAGCAAGGATACCCAAGTATCACTTGCTCACAGTTGATCGGTTTAGTCCCGGTTTTTATAAGCGGCTGGTACCCACTCATACCCTTCAGATGCAGTTCTTAAGTAGCCTACCCCCGGGAAATTTAAGTGCGAGGCAGCAATCAGCTGACGTGTTTTCGCCAGTTGCGCAAAGTGCTTTTGTCGTTGTGCTCTGGCCTGATTCTGATCAACATCGAAATGAATCGTGACTGCCGGTTTGGGAAGCTGTACAGCCCCGACGTGAATCATATCGCCAATAAACACGATGCTTTCACCACCGCTGGTAAATCGATACAAGCTGTGACCAGGTGTATGACCGGCCGTCGACACCGCTTCCATACCGTTAAACAATACGGAATCTCCCAAGAAAGGCCGGACTTTGCCCTGCGAATCATACAGCCCGACAGTCTTCTGGCTTCGCTCAAGATCAATTTTTTCCAGACCTTTGCTGAGATTGGCCGGGTTCAGAAACCGATCCATATCCGACTGACTGACATGCACTGTAGCATTCTGAAATACTCTGTGCCCCTTGGCAGATAAGCCGCCCGCATGATCAAGATGAAGATGCGTAATCAAAATATCCGTCACCTGATCCGGGGTATATCCGGCAAGGGCAAGGCTGTCGGTCAACCGGCCGCCAAATTCACCCATCAGCTCACCGGCACCGGTGTCAATCAGCACAACCCGGTCATCTGTCAGGACCAAATAGGCATTGATTGAAGTTTCATGCGGGTTTGTGCGAAATGCATATGCCAGCCGGGAGTTGATTTCCGCTTCAGAAGCACCATTCAGCAATTGGTGCACATCCAATGGCAAACTGCCATCGCTGAGCGCAATCACTTGTGCGTCACCAACCTGATAACGGGCAATGCTGCCTTTGGTTGCCTGAATCCGTACTGAAGTTTCAGCAGCGACCGCTTGGGGTGCAATTACGGCTCCGCCACCGAAAAGAGCCAGTGTGGTGAATAATGTAAGACCCTTGATGTTTTTCATTTGCTTCTCCGTGTTTATCAATCAAAACCTGTGAGAAATAAGGTATGACAGAACAAACCGCATGATTAGTCCTGAAAAATCAAAAGGATTGTTACCGCGAATGAGACAATCAAAACAATCCCCCGTAACTTCCGTAGCTCAGGGGGACAGGATAAATATATATCATCGTTCTGAATGCAGTGTCTCCGGCTCTGCATTTCACCGGGTTATTCAGCATTGAAAACCAATTTCAATGACTTGCAGTCAGCAGTTTTCAGGCATCCACCAGAACCACCTCGATTCCGGCTTTACGCAACCCGTCGAGGTAACGCTCTGGAATCGCTTTATCGGTGATGACTTTGTGTACTTTTCCGGGTTCAAGAATTTTGTGCAGGCTGATACAACCAAATTTACTGGCATCCGTCACAACAATAATTTCATCGGCAACTTCGCACATCCGGCGATTCAGCCGGGCTTCGTTTTCATTGTGAGTTGTAATGCCTTTATTCAGGTCAAACCCATCCACCGCGAGAAACAACTTGTTGAAATGGTAGTTATCCAGCGCATGCTCAGCCTGGCTGCCATAAAAAGACATAGATTTACGGCGTAAATGCCCGCCCAGCACAATCACTTCCACGCCCTCTGCATCCACCAGCGTATTCGCAACATTCAGGCCATTAGTCAGGGCGATAACTTTGTCATGATGTATCAGATGGGCAGCGATACAGTTCGTTGTAGTTCCGGAATCGAGAATAATCGTATCCCCATCATTCACCATCGCAGCGGCTGCCTGACCAATCAGATCTTTGACACTGCGATAGAGCTGCCTTTTGTCTTCAATTGAATGTTCTGGTAACGGAGCTTCACTTTCATTCAGGAAAGCGCCGCCGTAAGAGCGGGTTGCCATTCCCTGTTTTTCCAGAAAGGCAAGATCATTGCGAATCGTAACGGTTGACACATTGAACTGTTCAGCAAGCTCAGCAACCTGGACACTTCCTTGCTTCCTGAGCATACCCAAAGTCTGTTCACGCCTTTCGCTCGTGCTTTTCATGGTGATGGTCTTCTCGACTAGTTCAAGTATTGCGCTTGAGTATACGGCTTCAGTGGTTAAAAAGAAAGCATTGCACCTTTTGTTTTCTTTCGTTTCCTTTTCATTAAGTCTATCAGGTATGCAGCATGCAAAGTTAAAACGCACGAACAATCGAAACAAAAGTAAAGAAAAGCTATTTCCATTCCTTTCTCATTCTGTTTCATGTTGAATTTGCGTGAGATCATAATTTCATTTTCTTTTTATTTTCTTTCGTTTTGTTTGGGGGTAGGTTATTACGAAACGAATCGAAAGATTCATTGATACATCAATTTCAATCAATCTCGTGATGGAGCGGGCTCATGGATATTTTGCTGGATCTGATTAAAAAGCATAAGCGTGGTGAAGCCGTCGGTATCTATTCCGTTTGTTCGGCGCACCCGTTTGTCATCGAAGCGGCTATTCGTCAGGCCCTGAAAGACAACTCCGTATTGCTGATTGAAGCAACGTCCAACCAGGTCGATCAAACGGGCGGCTATACCGGCATGACACCTGAAGACTTTCAAGAGTTTGTTTTTTCGATCGCCCAAAGGCTCAATTTCCCCAGGCACCAACTGATCTTAGGGGGGGATCATCTCGGACCAAACCGCTGGCAGAAAGAAGATAGCAGCAGCGCCATGATCAAAGCAGAAGCGCAGATAGCAGCATACGTCGCAGCAGGATTTAAAAAAATCCACCTTGATTGCAGTATGTCCTGCGCAGATGATCCGGTGCCACTCACTGATGAGACGGTTGCTGCCAGAGCCGCCCGGCTGGCAGTCATCGCAGAACAAACCTGTATCGCTACCTTCGGCCACAGCGACCTCGTTTACGTCATTGGCACCGAAGTTCCTGTGCCCGGCGGAGCTCATGAAACACTGGATGAGCTGGCAGTCACAACCCCCGAAGCTGCCCGGCGGACCATTCAGGCACATTGGGAAGCTTTTGCCAACGTCGGATTATCTCATGTTCAGTCCAGGGTGATTGGTCTGGTCGTACAGCCCGGCGTCGAATTCGACCACGTAGGCGTGATCGACTATCAGCCAGAGAAAGCAGCGCCCCTCAGTCACATGGTTGAACAATACGACCATTTAATTTTTGAAGCACATTCAACGGATTACCAGACTGAACACGCTTACCGCCAGTTAGTGCGTGATCACTTCGCCATTCTCAAAGTCGGTCCGGCACTGACCTTCGCTCTGCGTGAAGCCTTGTTTGCTCTGGCCTGTGTTGAAGAAGAGCTGGTTGCGGCACGCCATTGCTCTGGCTTGCGTCAGGTTCTGGAACAGGCAATGCATGCTCAACCGGAATACTGGCAGGGTTACTACCAGGGTGATGCCGCCATTCAGCGCCTGGCGCGCAGCTACAGCTATTCCGATCGGATCCGTTATTACTGGCCGGATGAAAAAGTCGGCGAAGGTTTGGACAAATTACTCAGCAATCTCAACGAAATGCCGATACCGCTGCCCCTGCTGAGTCAGTATTTCCCGGTCCAGTATCAACGCATTCGTGAAGGACATCTGACAAATCAGGCGCGCGAGCTGATCCTCGACAAAATTATGCAGGTCACTGAGGTCTACGCCGCAGCCTGTTCTCCCCAACAGTATGCTGCTTAAAGAGAAGAGAACGATGTATCTAGGTCATTCAATACAAGCACTACAAGCCGCTGGTGGTGAAGCAACCGCGCGCGAAATCAGCCAACAGCCTCAAAGCTGGCAAAAAACGCTGGCCAGCGTCAGCGAGCAGCGGGAGCAGATCAATGTGTTTCTGACCCCTTTGCTGAGTCAGCCCGATCTGCGTATCATCATGACAGGGGCCGGTACCTCAGCTTTTGCCGGTCGCGCTCTGGCCCCTTATCTGTCAGGTCAGACCCGCCGCCGTTTTGAAGCCATTGCAACCACCGACATCGTAACGGATCCCAATGAGTATTTTGCAGAACCCTGTCCGACTCTGCTGGTATCTTTTGCTCGCTCGGGTTGCAGCCCGGAGAGCGTGGCTGCAGTCGAGCTGGCCAGTCAGTTACTCCCCCACTGCTTTCACTTGGTGATTACCTGTAATCAGGAAGGCGCTCTGTATCAGCGCAGCCTGACCGATGACCACACGCTGGCGCTTCTGATGCCAGAGGAAACCAATGACCGCAGTTTTGCGATGACCAGCAGCCTGACCAACATGATGCTGGCTTCACTGGCGGTGTTTCATCCGGATCAGTTCACTCCCGAATCCTTTGCGCCTGTGGCTGATGTTTGCGATCGCATGCTGACGGAGCAATTGGACTTTATCTGCGGGCTGGCCGATGACCCTTGCCAGCGTGTGATTTATCTGGGCAGCGGGAGTTTACAGGGTATCGCTCAGGAATCTGCTTTGAAATTGCTGGAACTGACGGCAGGAAAGCTTCTGGTCAGTTTCGATTCCCCCGTCGGTTTTCGCCACGGGCCAAAATCGGTCATCGACGATTCCAGTCTGGTGATGGTGTTCATCTCCAATGACCCGTACACCCGCCGCTACGATATAGATTTGCTCACAGAATTGCGTAACGACGGACAGGCGCGTCGGGTCATCGCCATCGCCGACCAGCCCGACCCTGTGATCAGCCAGGGTGAACACCTGTTTCTCCCCGCCACACTCCATGCGAATGATGCAGCCCTGTGCTTTCCCTATCTGCTGGTGGCTCAAATCTATGCATTCAGCCGCGCGGTCAACATGACGATAAGCCCGGACAACCCGTGTCCGAGCGGTGAAGTGAACCGTGTGGTTCAGGGAGTCACTATCTATCCATATCAAAACTCATTTAGAAGGAACTAAAGATGCCAAATATTGTGTTGAGCCGAATTGATGAGCGCCTGGTACACGGTCAGGTCGGTGTGCAATGGGCCGGATTTACCGACGCCAACCTGATCATTGTTGCGAATGATGATGTTGCCGGGAATGAACTCCAGCAAAGTCTCATGGAGATGGTCATTGCAGACGGAATCGGCATCCGCTTTTGGACGCTGCAAAAAGTGATCGACACCATTCACAAAGCAGCTGACCGGCAAAAGATTCTGATTGTGGCGAAAAATCCAACCGACTTTCTCACATTGGTCGAAGGCGGCGTACCTATCAGCCAATTGAATGTTGGCAATATGCACTTCATCGAGGGAAAGAATCAGATCCACAAAACGGTCTCCGTCGATGACAAAGACATTCAAAGCTTTTACGCACTGAAAAACCTCGGGGTGACCTGCACAGTACAGGGGGTTCCGACAGAGCCAGCCACTGACATTTTCACCCTGCTTTAGCAAGACCCTGCAGAAATAAAAAGGAACTGAAAGATGGAAATAGGATTGATACAAGCGTTGATGCTGGGGATCCTGGCATTTTTCGCCGGACTGGATCTCTTCAATGGGTTAACCCATTTTCACCGGCCTGTGGTCCTGGGGCCGCTGGTAGGCCTGATTCTCGGAGATCTGCAAACCGGTATTCTGGTGGGCGGTACCCTTGAACTGGTCTGGATGGGACTGGCTCCGCTGGCTGGTGCTCAGCCACCAAACGTCATCATCGGCACCATTGTTGGTGCGGCATTTGCCATCTCCTCTGGTGTGGAAGCCGAAGTGGCTGTCGGAGTCGCAGTGCCATTTGCGGTTGCGGTGCAAATGGGAATCACCTTCCTGTTCTCAGCCATGTCACCAGTGATGTCCAAATGCGACCAAATGGCCGAGAACGCAGATACGCAGGGCATCGAAAGGGTGAACTACTTTGCACTGGCCGTGCTGGGAACCTTTTACTTCCTGTGGGCATTTCTGCCTATCTATTTAGGCGCAGAACACGCCAAGGTTGCTGTTGAAGCCCTGCCGAAAACTCTGATTGATGGCTTAGGGGTTGCTGGGGGCATCATGCCAGCCATCGGTTTTGCGGTTCTGATGAAAATCATGATGAAAAATGCCTACATTCCTTACTTCATTCTTGGATTTGTCGGCGCAGCCTGGCTTGAACTGCCGGTTCTGGCGATTGCCGCTGCGGCACTGGCGATGGCACTGATTGATTTTATGCGTAAAAGCGAGCCTGCACAGGGACAACAAGAGGAACTGGAAGATGGGATCTAATAAGAATATTGACCTGAACCAAGTACAGGAAGCTGCGGCAGATGAATATCAGGACAAAACCATCGGTGCTGAACTGACGAAATCTGACATTAACAAAATGGCATGGCGTTCACTGCTCTTGCAGGCATCTTTTAACTTTGAACGCATGCAAGCCTCCGGCTGGCTCTACGGTTTGCTTCCGGGACTGAAAAAGATCCACACCAATAAAGTCGATCTGGCCAAATCGATGAAAGGCCACATGGGATTTTTCAATACTCACCCATTTCTGGTGACTTTTGTCATGGGAATTGTGCTGGCGATGGAGCGTTCCAAGCAGAACGTCAGCAGTATCCAGAACACCAAAATTGCCGTTGGTGCACCGCTGGGCGGGATCGGAGATGCCATGTTCTGGCTCACTCTGCTGCCTATCTGCGGTGGGATTGGTGCCGACCTCGCCCTGCAAGGATCAATATTGGGCGCAGTGGTCTTCTTCCTGCTGTTTAACATCGTCCACTTCGGCCTGAGATTCGGCTTGGCGCATTATGCCTATCGCATGGGGGTTGCTGCAATTCCGCTGATTAAAGCCAACACCAAAAAAGTCAGCCACGCCGCATCCATCGTGGGGATGACCGTAATTGGTGCGCTGGTCGCAACTTATGTCCGTCTGGGCACCACGCTTGAAATTACTGCCGGTGATGCGGTGGTTAAGGTTCAGGAAGGCGTGATTGACAAGCTGATGCCAGCATTCCTGCCACTGATGTACACCCTGGCAATGTACGCACTGGTGAAACGCGGCTGGAGTCCGATCCGTCTGATCATCATCACTGTCGTCCTGGGTATTACCGGAAAATTTGCCGGATTTCTGTAAACCCGAGTAAAAACAGGGCCGCCTGAGCGGCCCATCCCTTTGCAACGGAGAGAAGTCGTTATGTTAGGTGTGATTATGAGTGGCCACGGGGCATTTGCCAGCGGTATGGAAGCCGCCATGCTGCAGGTTTTAGGCGAACAGGAGCAAGTGATCGCTATCGATTTTCCGCCAGAGTCCACCACCCAATTACTGGAACAACAATTTAAAGCGGCACTGGAGCAGGTGGATACCGGTGACGGCATTGTGTTTATCACTGATCTGCTGGGTGGCAGTCCTTTTCGGGTCGCATCCACACTAGTCATGGCGCGAAACGATGCTGAAGTCGTTACAGGCGCGAACCTACAGATGATCCTCGAAATGATGTTGGAACGGGATGAACTTACTCCGGCAGAATTCAGAGTTCAGGCACTGGAATGCGGCCATCGCGGCATGACCAGTCTGGCAGATGAGCTGGCGAACAGGTCTCGCGCCGAATGTCCCAATGAGGGCATTTAAGATGATAACCGCACAGCCAATCCGCGCACGCCGCCTGCTGACTGAGTCAGGCTGGCTGGAACATACCGCGGTTTATGTTGCACAAGGCCGAATTACAGCGATCGAGCCAATCGCTTCAGCGGAAGATTCTATTGAATGGGATGCGGAAATCCTGATCCCCGCCCTGATCGACACTCACGTTCATGGCGGTTCCGGCGTGGATGTGATGGATGCCAGCCACGAAGCACTGGACACGCTTTCACAGTATCTGGCCAGTCAGGGGGTCGGCGCTTTTCTGGCAACGACAATCACAGCCCCCATGACAGACATTGAAGCAGCACTTCGTCAGGTTGTACGGTCTCAGGCACAAGGTGTTGGTGGTGCCGAATTACTGGGCAGTTATCTGGAAGGGCCATATTTCACCCCCGAAAACAAAGGGGCACATCCGGAATCACTGTTCCGTGATCCAACACCGGATGAATTAAATCACCTGATTACCCTGAGCAAAGGCAGTTTAAGAGTGGTTGCACTGGCTCCGGAAAATCCTGGTGCACTGTCAGCGATTCGTTACCTGAAAGCCAGAGGTATCAACGTGATGCTTGGCCATACAAATGCAGATTACGACACCACCCGCGCGGCACTCGATGCCGGTGCCGATGGTCTGGTGCACTGCTTCAACGGTATGAAAGGAGTGCATCACCGCGAGCCCGGAACTGCCGGAGCCGGGCTGAGCCATGACACAGCAGCCATCGAACTGATCGCCGACGGCCACCATGTACACCCGGCCGTGATGAACATTTGCTGCCGATGCGCCCCGGATCGCCTGGTGTTAATCAGTGACGCCATGCGCGCTGCAGGTATGCCGGACGGAAAATATCAACTGGGCGAGATGCAAGTCACCATGGAGAACGGGGTGGTCCGGACTGCCGCTGGTGGTCTGGCCGGCAGTACCTTATCACTTATCGGAGCCATCAAAACCATGGTGAATGAAGTGGGGCAACCTCTGGAAAAAGCCATCGAAATGGCTTCCCTGATTCCGGCCCGTCTGCTGGGCATCGACAAACGTCTCGGCAGTATCGCAACCGGCAAATCTGCCAGTTTTGTCGCCCTGAGCAGTGACTATCAGGTGATGTCAACCTGGGTCAATGGCCGTCAGGTCTGGACGGCATCGCCGCAATCAACGCGCACTCAATAAATGTAATTTCAACTGGTCTTTCTTTTTCAAATCACGCGGTAGTCAGCCCTGCCGCAAGGAGCTTGCTTTATGTACCTGATTTCTTCTCATGAAATGCTGCAAGATGCCCAACGCCATGGCTACGCTGTGCCCGCATTTAATATCCATAACCTGGAAACCGTTCAGGTGGTCGTCGAAACCGCAGCCCAATTTCGCTCGCCTGTCATTCTGGCAGGAACCCCCGGTACATATAAACATGCCGGAGTGGAGTACCTGATCTCTATCTGCAAGTCTGCTGCGAAAAAGCATCGGCTGCCCTTGGTGATGCATCTGGATCATCACGAAGATAACGCAGATATCCGCACCAAAGTTGAGGCAGGAATCCGCTCTGCCATGATTGATGCCTCACACTACCCGTTCGAAGAAAATATTGCACGAGTGAAATCCGTGGTGGATTTCTGCCACAAACTTGGCGTGAGTGTAGAAGCAGAACTGGGACTCTTGGGCGGCCAGGAAGACGACTTGATTATTGATGAAGCCGACGCTCAACTCACCGATCCTACCTCTGCAAGAGAATTTGCAATACGCACAGGGATCGACTCTCTGGCCGTCGCGATTGGTACGGCCCACGGCTTATACAAATCTGAGCCAAAACTGGATTTTGCTCGTCTGGCTGCCATCCGGGAATGTGTCGATATTCCGCTGGTGTTGCATGGCGCATCCGGCATCCCCGATTCCGATGTCCGGAAATGTATCGAATTAGGGGTTTGTAAAGTTAATGTGGCGACAGAACTGAAAATTGCCTTCTCTGACGCGATGAAGCAATACCTGAACCAGCATCCGGATGCTAACGATCCGCGACAGTATCTCGTCCCGGGTATGGATGCAATGCGGGCCATCGTAGAAGACAAAATTCGAGTCTGCGGCAGCGCAAACAGAATTTAAACTTTAGTGTTGATGAGGTTTTGCCGAGTCGTCATCGCATTAGGATGCGGCTGTTGTCCGATTCCGGGCTTTGCCGGGATAACCTAGCCCCCAGCTGTCCACTCTGCTGGAGACCCCGACATCGCAATTGTTGTCAGCACGTTCTTTGCCGTCCTGAGAAGGACGGCTTTTTTGTATCGGAATGTTGAATGCTGCCGCAAGGTGGGCCCTGTCGTCCAATGTCTGTTGAATTATAAGACATTCAACGCGAATGCGTCTCTCAGGTTGGAAGCAACCACAAGGGAAAGTTGTATGCACACACCGTGTTTGGCGTCTCGGATACACCAGTGAAAAACAGGCATTCATTGGTAAGTAAACAGTCGATACAAACATTCCTGTCGGGCTCAACTTTTTCATCCCTGACAGACGCAGTCGCGAATCTGAGTACAAGTCATCTCTGGGACAAGCCAAACCGGCACACATCTTAATTTGTTATCTTCAGCCAACTTTTCATTATTTTTAAATAAAAAATAATCTATCCCCGAGTAATAAAACATTTGGAGCATATCAAGTGAAATGAAGAAATGATAAAAATATTAAATCATTCATTGGCAACACGGCATGTTTTACTTATTTGTAACAATCAACTGATCTTTTAAAACAATTCCAGATAATTAAAATATAAAGAATGATAAATACTATCATCAGATTTACTCATACAGGACAAAGCAGACGCATCATCTAAACAGGAAAATGTTTTACTTCGCCGGGCTGGGAAGGATGAGGGTATAACAACCAGCTCAAAAGGTATGCTTATTCATTGAACATTCAATACTGATGATTGCAGCGGCCCCATAAATATTAAAAAGAGAAAGTTATGTTTATCAACACATTAACATTAAGAACCAAATTAATTCTGTCGGTATTACTCCCTTGCATCATTTTATTGCTTGTAGGTATTTTAAGTCACCTGAGTATGTCTCAGATTGGTGAACGTTCAGAACGCCTATATTTGAACACTGCCACGCCTATGCGAGCCATGGCAGAAGCCGCCTCACGAATCCCTCGCATGCGGGTAGGCATCGACATGATGCTGTTCCAGGAAATTGACGGTTTAAAGGATCAGAAAGGTGTTCTCAAGCGCATTAAAGAAACCCGTGATGAAGATATCCCGGAGATGCGTGCCGCGATGGAACAGTCCGTTGCTGCACAGGTGAAACCGGAACTGAAAAAAGCTGCGGAATCGCTGCAACGAAACTTCGAAACCATGATTCAGACGGAATTAAACCCGATGCTGAATGCGCTCGAAGTTGGAAATACATCAGAAGCTTATCGCTATTACCGTAAATATGCCGTTTCTTACGGCGTGATGCGCAAACAGGCACATGAAATTCTGGATACGCTGCTTGTTCAGGCTCAAAACTTAAATGAAGAAGCACAGCAAAGTTTTGAAGATGGACAACGCAATCTGGTTTTATTAATTATTATTGCGCTCACGATCTCATTTTTCATTTCTTTCGTCATCATTCAGAATCTGAGAACCCGAGTATCGACTTTGCAGAAGACGATTCAAACGGCAGAAAAGAATATGTCGCTCAATACTCGTATTGATCTCGGCGGCAAAGATGAATTAACGGCGATCAGCGATACACTGAATAACTTCTTTGCCAAGATTCATCATTCTGTTGAAGAAGTCGCGCAGAGCTCCCGAAACCTGGCACTGACAGCTCAGTCCGTTGCCACCACGGCACAAACCACTCAGAACAACTGCGTGACACAACGTGACAGAACCATTCAGGTTGCAACCGCCATCAACGAACTTGGCGCAACTGTGAATGAAATTGCGAATAACGCTGCGCAAGCTGCACATATTGCAAAAGAAGCCACTACACAGGCTCAGGATGGTACCAATGTTGTCGAGCATGCCAGAGAAAAAATGCATGAGCTCAGCAATGATTTGGGTGACACAACCGGTGTAATTGAAGCGCTGGCGAGACAGGTGACAGATATCAGTGTCATTCTGGATACCATCCGCAGCATCTCAGAACAGACCAACCTGCTGGCTCTGAATGCTGCCATTGAAGCGGCTCGTGCCGGTGAACAGGGTCGTGGTTTTGCTGTTGTTGCCGATGAGGTCAGAAATCTGGCATCTCGTTCAGCAAACTCGACAGAAGAAATTCAGGATGTTATCAACCGCCTGCAAAGCGAATCAACCAAAGCGGTTGACGCTATCTCTCAGGGACGAGAACAGGGTGCGACCGTCGCTGACAAAGCCAACCTTGCAACCGAGTCTCTGATTCAGATTGTGTCGTATATTGACCAGATCAGCTCTCAGAACATTCAGGTCGCTACTGCGACTGAAGAGCAGTCATCTGTCGTGCAGGAAATCAACCGCAATATTGAAGATATCAACCATTTAACTGCTGAAACGGCTGATATCGCGAACCAGCTCAATGTTTCCAGTGATCAGTTACAAGAACTCTCTGATCAGATGGATAAGCTGGTAAGACGATTCAAACTTTAATGCCTCTAGATACAGCTTGCAGCACGTGAGCAGATGATCACGTGCTCTCTGACAAAAAAGCCCCGGCCAGCAAGCCGGGGCTTTTTTATTTGTCAACAGAACACAGCCGCGAATTTTCCAGCCGGAGGGCAGATATCATTCTCTGTCTCAGCAAAAAGCTCCAGAAATTCGGCTGAAGCATCCTATGTTCGCCGAGCGGGCAAAACTCGATAGTCCGGCAATCCGGCCCGCGACCAAAGTGCGCAGCGCTTTTCAGCAAACGTCAGATACAAAAAACCCGACGCTTTCGCATCGGGTTTCGTGTGTTGGCGGAGCGGACGCGACTCGATGGTCCGGCAATCCGGCCCGCGACCAAAATGCGCAGCACTTTTCATCAAACGCCAGATACAAAAAACCCGACGCTTTCGCATCGGGTTTCGTGTGTTGGCGGAGCGGACGGGACTCGAACCCGCGACCCCCGGCGTGACAGGCCGGTATTCTAACCAACTGAACTACCGCTCCAATTTTTTACCATGCTGGCGATGCCAACCTGATGAAAGTGGCGGAGAGATAGGGATTTGAACCCTAGATACGCTATTAACGTATGCCGGTTTTCAAGACCGGTGCTTTCAACCACTCAGCCATCTCTCCGTAAGTGCGGTGAATAATACCAGCTCTTTTTTTACTGTAAAGCACCAAGATGTTCAAATGTCTATTTTTTGAACCAAAAAGAATGTTTTTTATGGTTTTGTGCTATTTTTAATCACTAACGGCCTGATTTTTGTAGTCAGCATTCCTAAAACACCGCAAAAACAAGGTAACATAGCTTCCGTTCACAGCTCAGTACCAGACTGATATCCCCTTAGCCAGCATTACTGGAACAAGGTTGCAACTTGGTACTAGCCTAAGGACTGGGGCTGCTGATAAAATCAGTCCACCTATCGAAAGTATCAATTACAGAGAGTGATTCCCCATGGGACGCAGTTTCGAAGTTCGTAAAGCCTCAATGGCTAAAACTCAAGGCGCAAAAATTAAGGTCTACTCCAAATACGGTAAAGAGATCTACATGAGCGCCAAAAACGGCGGTACAGATCCGGACAGCAACCTGTCTCTGCGCCGTCTGATGGAAAAAGCAAAGAAAGATCAGGTGCCGAGTCACGTGATCGAAAAAGCTATTGATAAAGCAAGCGGTGGCGGCGGTGAAGACTTCTCAACCGCACGTTACGAAGGTTTCGGCCCGGGTGGCTGCTCTGTAATTGTTGACTGCCTGACAGACAACAACAACCGCACCTATATGGACGTTCGCCAGTGCTTTGTGAAAAACAACGCGAAAATCGGTGCACCGGGTGCAGTAGCACACATGTTCGATCATCAGGCTGTTTTCCAGTTCCAGGGTGACGATGAAGAAGCCGTCATGGAAGCGCTGATCATGGCCGACGTTGATGTTTCAGACATTGAAGCAGAAGACGGCGTGATCACAGTGTTTGCACCGCACACCGAGTTCTTCAAAGTGAAAAACGCGCTGTCTGACGCAATGCCTGACGTGACCATGGAAGTTGAAGAAATCACTTTCGTACCTCAAGCCATGCATCCGGTTACGGGTGACGATGTCGCAGCATTCGATAAGTTCCTCGACATGCTGAACGACTGTGACGACGTCCAGAACGTTTATCACAACGCAGAAATTGAAGGTTAATGCAGTCGCGTTGACCTGAAAAAAGCCGGGGTTGCTGAACGACCCCGGCTTTTTTCTATGTCATTTCCAGCAAAATTAATGCTGTTCTGAATGTCTTAACGCTTAGATTCTGTTCTTCGGACAATTGGCACAGTACTTCCCATCATCCCGACGGTAATGCATACAGCAGCTGACTCTCATTTGCTGCCACTGGCCTTCTTCTGAACAATATAAAGTATTGATATGTTTCCCTGGTAGACCCAGACTTTCCAGCCACCAAGCCGCATGTTGCAGTACAACGTCTGCAGACAAGCGTTCGGGCAAGGTATTGTGGTAACGCAGCAGGACTGCAATCACGGTATCAGCCAGTAACTGACGGGTAAAACCGGGACGAATCCGCGTATGCAGTTCCATCTGCTCACGCAGTTCTTCATAAAGATCCACCAGCTCCCGCCCGGCGCACTGAATCAGCTTTTGCGTGTTTCCCTCACACCACTTACTGTTCTGACTGAAGCTGTAACCAGCCACCCAGCCTTCATTGTTATACTGCTGCACAATCTGGCTCAGCGGCGGCACCGCCTGCACACTATAGACACAGACAAAAGCCAGATACAGTGGCTGCCAGGTCAGCATCGACCAGCTTCGGGTTGTCCAGTAAGGTTGCCCGGCTTCCGGATAATTTTGCTGCCAGTACTGATAGAGGCTGGCTAACAACTGATCATTTTGCCCGTCCCGGGTGATAGAGAACAGGGTGTCGGGTGACTCAACGCCTTTCATGATAGGAATCAGACGCTCCCCGTCATGGAACAACCGGATCAGATGCTGCGGCTGAACCGCCCGGGCAATGATGCCAGGAAAACTCTGATGTTCCGTTCTCTGATCCATTTTCAACGCTGTCGACATGTCCACCAAACTCTCATGAATTCTCATTTCACCCGGCTTCGGGCAAAACTCATCTCGTGTGAATCACACTAGAATAAATAATAACTATTATCATTCAAGTAAAAATTATCATTTTAGTTAAATTCATGGTCAGCCTTTCGGTGTGATCACAGCTCAAGCCCCCATCAGAAATAAGAGACTGCCAGCGATAGCTCCAACCGATCGACCGTAAGGATGAAAACGGCAAAAAAAACCAGCCGCTCGGGCTGGTTGTGATCATTTATGCTTCCGGTGCAATGTCTTGCGGGGAATAGTCCTTCTCCAAAACCTCTGGTGAGACGATGACACCTGAATCAGTGACCCTGTCACCTAATGATAATGTTATCACCTGAGTGTGACTGCCCGAATCGGCCCCGGCTCCCGGAAAAACACTGGAATTGAGTTGTACCGATTGACCATTCTGGCTCCCGAGAGCAGCCAGTAGGGCCTCATCAACAGTGAGGACACGAAGTGTTTGGACTGACTGATAACTGTGGAATGTCAGGGTATCCGCCATTAAGCCGTATACCTCGAACCATGCCTCTCTGGACATCAGATATTCACGGTAGACGGCACCAACAATCGGCCTCATATCCCGAACGATCACACTGTTTTCCTGAATTTCAGCTTCAGAGGCGGCAGCAGGTTTCCCTTCCCCATCTAATGTGAAGGTCGTCACTGCCTTGCCAATTTCACTTCGGACAGGCAAACGGGCGTAAGCCATCGCGTTACGCTTCCACACCCTGCCAGACTGCTCGAAAGCATCTGCCAGAATCGGGCCAACTGTCTGGGACTGAGCAACGATCGGTGTTTCGGTCTCACTTTCAGCTGCGGCACCGAATGGAAACGCCAGAGCCACCAGCAAAGGCAGGTGGCTCAGAACAGAAATAGGCCTGCTGCGAGATTTCATTGTCATGCTAATTCTTAATTATTCGCTTTCAGTTTGTCTCCAGCATACCTGAACTCAGAGGTTTATGCTGCTCGATTCCCGCTCAACCGTTGCCAAAGCGAAACCGCGCCCAGAACCAGCAAACCCGCGACGACACCCACAAACAAGTTCGTCAGCATCGGAACCAGCCAGCTCACGCCAGGAAAGTTATGCAGGCGTTCCATCAGCATTTCCAGCCAATGGTGAGAATCAGGCGCGCTGTGAACCACAATACCGCCACCGACCAGGAACATGGCCACAGTACCGACAACGGCCAGAACTTTCATCAGTTTAGGGGCCGCTGTGATGAGCATTTTTCCGAACGCATTGACCAGACCCGTTTTATAGCGTTTCACCAGATAAAAACCGCCATCATCGAGTTTCACAATACCGGCCACCAGCCCGTAAACACCAATGGTCATCAGTACTGCAATAAAACTGACCACAGTCAGCTGCGTCAGAAAAGAAGCGCCCTGAACGGTACCCAATGCAATCACGATGATTTCAGCAGACAGAATAAAGTCGGTCCGGATCGCACCCTTTATTTTGCTGGCCTCGTATTCCTCCAGGTTCAGACCTTCAGGTAATTCATCATGATCTCTCAGCTCTTCTTCAGCGCCGCCGTGCATGATTTGATGAACAACTTTCTCTGCACCTTCAAAACACAGATACAAACCGCCAATTAAGAGTAATGGCATAATGAGCCAAGGTGCGATCGCACTAATCAGCAATGCCGCCGGCACCAGAATCAACTTATTTTTAAACGAGCCTTTCGCGACCCCCCAAACCACAGGGATCTCCCGCTCCGCACGCACACCGGCAACCTGCTGGGCATTTAAAGCCAAATCATCACCCAGCACACCTGCGGTTTTTCTTGCCGCAACTTTACTCATCACCGCAACATCATCCAGTACGGTTGCAATATCATCCAACAACGTTAGTAAACTTGCGCCTGCCACATCCCCTCCTCATTTTTGGGAAATTAACTGATTGAGAAACAGGTTATTCGTCCTGAGTCATCACATTCATCATAAAACATTTTTCGGTTCAGCCCGGGGTTCTCATTTCCGAACTGAAATGAAAGATTCCCCACCCATGACTCGCAGAGCGAGATGAAGTCCACTAAGATTTTAATCAATATAATGATCTGTCACGGCAATCTTCATGAATGTCACACCGTGAACAGCACTTGAACTGCGCGAAATAAATAACTTCCAGGGTTCGGTTTACCGATTTGTGTTCTTCTCAAGGATGCGACCAGTTTCGGTTGAAGGTGTTGCATGGCTATCGCCATTACCTTGATTTTTATTGTTATTGCTTCCGTTCTGTTTCATTTTCTCAGTCCCTGGTGGCTGACGCCGGCGGCGTCAAACTGGGGCGAAATCGACAATGCCCTGAATTTAACACTCATCATCACCGGGGCTTTTTTCGTCATTCTGAATCTGATCCTTGCCTGGCTGATCTTCCGTTTTCGCCATAAACCGGGCAGAACGTCCCGTTTTCAGCCGGACAGTAAAAAGCTGGAGGCCTGGCTGATCGGCATCACTTCCGTCGGGATCATAGCTTTGCTGGCACCGGGGCTTCTGGTCTACGGGCAATTCGTAAATGTACCGGATGATGCACGCATTGTTGAGGTCGTCGGTGAGCAATGGCGCTGGCGGTTTCGCTTTCCCGGCGACGACCAGCAGCTGGGAAAAAGTGATGCGCGTTTTGTGTCCGCGACCAATCCGCTGGGCCTCGATCCGGATGATCCGGCGGGTGCCGACGATCGCATCATCCTGACCCCCGAGCTGCATCTGCCACTCTATGCGCCGCATAAGATGCTGCTGCGTTCAAAAGACGTCCTGCACGATTTCAATGTGCCTCAGTTCCGAGCAAAGATGGATCTGGTTCCGGGGACAGTGTCCCATTTCTGGCTCAGACCGACTGAGCGGGGTCAGTTCGATATTCTCTGCGCTGAGCTTTGCGGTGTCGGCCATTTCAATATGCGTGGCCGTGTCATTGTTGAAGATGAAGCAGAATTCGGCCGCTGGCTGGCAGCGCAGCCTACCTTTGCCCAGACACAGCAGCCCGCTGAGTCTGCAACCGCAACCGGCACACTTTCCGCAGAAGACCTCATTGCAATGGGCAAAAAGCTTTCTGAAGTGAACGGCTGCATCGCCTGCCACAGTCACGATGGCAAACCCGGTATCGGGCCAACCTGGCTGAAACTGTACGGAAAAACCGAAACCATGTCAGACGATACCCGTCAACAGGTGGATGAAACATATCTGCGACGTGCCATTCTTGAGGCCAGTGCTGAGCTGGTCAAAGGTTACCCGGCGGTAATGCCCGTCTACACTTTCAATGATCAGGAAATTGAGGCCCTGATCGCTTATATCCGGTCACTGGCGCAGTAGTGCACGCGGCGGAGGGGATATGACTGAACAAACAACAACACACGGTTACGGACACCCGCAATCATTCTGGACCAAATATGTCTGGAGCCAGGATCATAAAGTCATTGCCATTCAGTATTCACTGACGGCCATTTTCATGGGCCTGATTGCTCTGGTCATGTCCTGGCTGATGCGGCTGCAGCTCGGGTTTCCCGGGACGTTTGATTTCATCGACGCCAATGCCTATTACCAGGCTTTGACCATGCACGGCATGATCATGGTGGTCTACCTGCTGACCGCTTTGTTTCTCGGAGGATTCGGGAATTATCTGATCCCGCTGATGGTGGGTGCCCGGGACATGGTGTTCCCGTTCCTGAATATGCTCAGCTACTGGTTTTATCTGCTCGCCTCGCTGATTCTGATCGCCAGCTTTTTTGTCACCGGCGGGCCAAGCGGGGCTGGCTGGACGCTCTACCCACCGCAAGCCATCCTGCCGGGAACACCCGGCACAGACTGGGGGATCGTCCTGATGCTGGTCTCGCTGGCCGTATTCATCATTGCGGCCACCATGGGCGGCCTGAATTATGTCACCACCGTCCTGCAAGCCCGGACCCGGGGCATGACCCTGCTGCGGATGCCGTTAACTGTCTGGGGGATATTTACAGCGTCAGCCATGGCATTACTGGCCTTCCCGGCTCTGTTCGTCAGCGCTGTCATGATGCTGTTCGATAAGTTGCTGGGCACCAGTTTTTTCATGCCTGCGGTCATTTCAATGGGACAGCTCAGCGACCACGGCGGCGGCAGCCCGATTCTGTTCCAGCATCTATTCTGGTTTTTCGGCCACCCGGAAGTTTACATCGTGGCCCTGCCCGCATTCGGAATTGTCTCGGATCTCATCAGTATTCATGCCCGCAAAAATATCTTTGGCTACAAAATGATGGTGTGGGCCATCCTGGCCATTGGCGCCCTGAGTTTCATTGTCTGGGCACACCATATGTATGTAAGTGGCATGAACCCTTATTTTGGTTTCTTCTTTGCCATCACCACCTTAGTCATTGCCGTTCCCACCGCCATCAAGGTCTACAACTGGCTCTTTACGCTCTGGCGGGGTGATATTCATCTGACGCTGCCGATGCTGTTTGCCCTCGCCTTCATCAGTACCTTTGTGATCGGCGGATTAACGGGCCTGTTTCTGGGCAATGTGATCGTCGATATACCGTTGTCGGACACTTACTTTGTGGTGGCACATTTCCACATGGTGATGGGGGTTTCACCAATTCTGGCAATCTTTGGCGGCCTGTATCACTGGTATCCTAAAGTCACCGGCCGCATGCTGAACAGTACCATGGGCCATATCCATTTCTGGATCACCTTTCTGGGTACTTACGCAATTTATTTCCCCATGCACTATCTGGGTATCATGGGCATGCCGAGACGCTACTATGCCTACGGGGATTACAGCTTTATTCCGGAATCCGCACAGTATCTGAATACATTCATCACCGTGGCTGCGCTGATTGTCGGTGCCGCCCAGTTACTCTTTATTTTCAATATGTACTGGAGCTATCGCCATGAGCAGGCTGTCGGCAGTAACCCATGGCGGGCAACGTCGCTGGAATGGCAGACGCCGGACACACCGCCGAAGCACGGTAACTGGGGCGAAGCGTTACCCGTAGTATACCGCTGGGCTTATGACTTTAACGTGCCCGGTGCCAAAGAAGACTTTCTGCCGCAGAATCAGCCGCCAGATAAGGAAGAAATGCCGGATGTACAGCCGCAGCCCGGGGAGTCTGAAACATGAGCCGCAACAAACCTGTTTTTTCAACCCTGGCTTCCGGGCATCTGAGTCCGGAGCCGGATGCACGTTACCAGCCAGCAAGCAAGTTAACCGTTGCCTCCACCGGTTTGTGGATTCTGATGGGTGTGATCAGTGCACTCTTCGCCCTCTTTACCCTGGCCTATTACATCCGGCATGAAGTCAGTGACTGGCAACCGCTCAATGAACCCTGGCAGTTGCTCCTGAGTACCACTTTGCTCGTGCTGAGCTGTATCACCCTGCATTTTGCCACCCGTAAAGCCCGGTTATTGCCTTCACTTGCTGCCTGTAAGACAGAGCTCCTGCTGGCGGTCGGCTTCACTGTCGGATTTATTCTGGCGCAGCTCTGGGCCTGGCAGGCATTGATCAGTATTCATCAGGGCGTTCAGACGAACCCGGCCAACAGCTTTTTCTTTCTGCTGACAGGATTACATGCCATCCATGTGGCTGGCGGTGTCATTGCGCTGGCCATTGTGGTGTATCAGGTATGGCAGGGACAGCGGGATAACCTGCATATCTGGTTACATTTCTGCGCCCGGTACTGGCACTTTCTGTTGTTCATCTGGTTGTTTCTGCTGGGACTGTTACGTTTCACCTGAAGCGTATTGCCCCCGCAACCGAATGAGGATTGAGTCATGAGTCAAACCCGACAACCTCAGGCCCCCACACTCGCGGCCTCAAGCGGCTGGACCGGTGTGGTGAAAGACTATGCCGGCGACAAAGCGGCATTTCAGGTCTCTGCCAATAAAACCATGATGTGGATTTTCCTGCTCAGCGATACCTTTATCTTCGGCTGTTTTCTGGTGGGCTACATGTCAGTGCGTATGACCACCACCGAAAACTGGCCCCTGCCGAGTGAAGTGTTCGCCCTGACGATTGGCGGCCATTCAATTCCGTTAATTCTGATCGCCATCATGACCTTTGTGCTGATCACCAGCAGCGGCACCATGGCTATGGCCGTGAACTGCGGCTATCAGCGCAAGCGCTTTTCCGCCGCACTCCTGATGCTGGTCACCGCCTTGCTGGGAGTCACTTTTGTCAGCATGCAGGCATTTGAATGGAGCAAACTGATCGCAGAAGGGATCCGGCCCTGGGGAAATGCGGAGGGCGCTTCCCAGTTCGGCGCGGCTTTCTTCATGATCACCGGATTTCATGGTCTGCATGTCAGTGTCGGGGTGATATACCTGACCACTGTCGCCATCCGGGTTGCGCTGGGTAAATATGAGAAGAAAAAGGTCGATCCCCAGGCTGCCGGTGTTCAGGGAGGACGCTATGAAATCATCGAAATTGCCGGACTGTACTGGCATTTCGTCGATTTGGTCTGGGTCTTTATCTTTGCATTTTTCTATCTGTGGTAGGCCAAACTGAGAATCCGGGAGGTTATGATGTCAGACGCAGAACTCACCCAAACACCGGCCAAACAACAGCACCCCATCAGCCTTTATCTCAAAGTCTGGGCCTTGTTGTTTCTCCTCAGTACCCTGTCTTACCTGGTCGATTATTTTCACCTGCAGGGTTTACTGCGCTGGAGCCTGATCGTCCTCTTCATGTTGCTCAAAGCCGGACTGATCGCTTCCGTCTTTATGCATATGCGCTGGGAACGCCTGGCACTGGTATACACCATTTTCATCCCCCCATTAGTGCTGCTGGTCCTGGTGGGACTGATGGTGAGTGAGGCCAGTTATATTTATGCATTAAGAGAATGGTTTTTCAGCCTGCCGGGCGGCTGATGGCCCGGCAGACTGCATTGCCAGCAAGTTTCTGAAGCAAGAAGTCTGAGGCAATGTTTTAAAGTTAATCTTCCTAAGGCAATGTTTTCATCATCCGTTGCCATTTCTCCTGCATCACAACGAGCCAGTGCGGCGGGGATTTACCTGTGCCCGCAGGTTTCAGCTTATCGTGTGCCAGTGTAATGCTGGCCAGCTGCAGTTCCTGCTCGGGTTCCACATCAACCATGAGTACATGCTGGCCGGATTTCAGAACATTTTTGAAGCGACGGAACTGATAATGCAGTTCCTGGAAGCCAAACAGGCCCCCTTCCCAGGTAATGAATCCCAGCATCGCGACTGCCAGTAAAATAAATGGCGCCCAACCGACCGCATCCGTCACACCAGACGCATAAGCCGCAATTAAAATACCTGCAGCTGCGATCACACCAATCACTGCACCAATTTCGGTGGAGTGAACCACGTCATTCCGCATCACTGATTGCACCGGATGCAAATGTTTATGGCTGGAGACTTCAGCATCTTTGTTACTGAGCACATGAATCTGCGGCGCTGTAAAGCCACTTAACTCAAGCTCATGTTCAACCAGCTCAAGTTCATCCAGGTCATCACTGATATAAAAAACCCGTTTCATAATTTGCCTCCTGAAGGCAGTGAATGAAGAAGGTTACTATCAGTTTACAAGGACTTTTCGGAATTTTGCTTCAAGAAGAAAACTAAAGTTTGAAAGAAGTGTCATATTATCCTGCCAAAAGCACTCAGTCCGCACTTTACCAATAATTGACAATCGGCTAACACATTTGCGGAATGAATCCATTAGAGTGCCCGTTTTTCCAGTACGATGGCGACAATAATGAAAAAGCTGACTCTGCTTGGCCTGCTGGCTGCGAGCCTGTCTCTGACTGGCTGCCAACTGACGCGTGTGGAAGGCAATGTGGATGGCGTGAATATCAAAGCCTCTACCAATGGCGATTATCATGACGATCACAGCCACAGCACCGGTGGATTCTGCCCACCCGGACAGGCAAAAAAAGGCCGCTGTTAAACCAGCGGCCTCATCATGAGATAAGCGATACTCGTGTCCGTCAGTCGCTGACGCCAACAGCGAACGGCTTAAGATGTCTTGCGTTGAAATACTTTTCTGATCAGCGCACCGCCCGCAGCCAGGATCACGATCCAGAACTTCTTAAACAGAAGCAAAGCGGCAGCAATCAGGCCGGTTTTCGCCGCAACTTTACCCGCAATCAAAGCACCCAGACCGTAAGCGGCAACTTTATCGATGCTGGCATCAAAATCACCATACTTCGCGCCGTTATCAAATTCTGCCAGTGCCAGAACATCATCCAGTTTTGACTCAATCACTGGTTTCTGATCCATCGCCGCAATGAAGTTCATCACCAGAACGCCCTGACGACCCAGCACCCGAATGTTGTAGTTCAGGGTATTCACGTCCTCATTGCCAAACTTGATTTCCTTTGCCCAATGCAATTTATGCGCACTGGCATCGTAAAAAGGCGAAGCTGCCCAGCCAACCAGCTCAATGGCTTCATATCCCTGCTTCACACGCTCTTTGCTTGCTGCTGCAGTGTCTGACTTCATCTGATCCAGCATGTCGTCATAATCAATCTTGTGAGCATCTTCGTCCGACACATAGCCGTCTTCTTCATAGCTGATTGTGACAGCCCAGGCATTCGGGTCGAAAGGTGTCATGTCCTCAGGAAAAATCATGCCCAGCGTATTTTGCCCTGGCGGGTTCCCCCAGACATCCACCAGCACGGTTTCACTGTCGCCCGGAGAAAGGTAATAAAAACCCTCTGGGATATGCAGTGTCGCCTTTGCGGCGGATAACGGAATGTCACCCTTTTGTGGTTTCAGCGAATCCCAGGTTTCCTGAGCCCACTGAACATATTCTTCTTCAGTAAGTTCAGCGGTGTCCTTTGCAAAAGAAGTCATCGAAAAAAGTAGGAACAAAGGGACAACAAAGTGTTTGATATTCATTTTTACTCCATCATGAATCTCACCTTCATTGAAATAACAGGCTGCAACTGAATAGCTCAGGCCAGATGGCTGAATACTCATGTCAGACACTGAATCAATCAAAGCGGATTTCTGCGAAATTAATAGCCGCTGAACTTTACGGCCTTCTTCACACAGAAACAAGTTGTTACATTTATTTTTTGGGTGTTTTAGGTGTGCTATTTTCTTTTCTGTGAAGAAAAAACTTCTTCTTGTATTCCTGCTGCCGAACAGATACCGCTGAGTTTCAAATCAGAATATTCTAAAAAACGAAACAGCGATTTAACGTCAGAAATACAATTCAAGCGCAGGCAACAGCACTGTCTTCAGCAAAGTTCAGATTCAGCAAAGTTCAGAAATATTTCAGAAGGCTGGGAACACCATCGTATCCCCAGCAAGTTACAGATGATTGTCAGCCATGATGAACAGATAAATCGTATGCTGCAGCAGCCTGTTTTAATTGTGTCAGATCAGATGAACATAAATATCTTTTCAGCGATTCAAATTTCTTCGGCGGCCAGTCATAGATCCGGAACGCCATCAGTTCATCAATGACGGACGGTTCAAAACGATATTTTACGATTTTTGCCGGAGCCCCAGAAACGATACTGTAAGGTTCGACATCTTGAGTCACGACACTGTTGGCCGCGACAATCGCCCCTTCTCCAATCGTCACACCCGGCATGATCATCGACCGCATCCCCAGCCAGACACCATCGTGAATCACAGTATCTCCTTTGCCGACATAAGCTTCTTCGATAAAGTCCATGAACGGATACAAGCAGAACCAGTCGGCTCTGTGGGTATGATTCCCGCCCATCAGGATGATGACTTCAGATGCAATGCAGACATAATCGCCGATATACAGTTTATCAATCGGCCATTTCGGCTCCCACTGACGACTGATTTCATCTCCGTGGAGGTAACGGACAACAGATTCTTCAAAGCCGTGATCCCAACAGTCGCTGTAATAACTGTGGGTGCCTTTGATGGTGATATTCGGATTCGTGACAACTTCATGCAATAACTGCACTTTCGACCAATGTTTTTCTCTCATGAACGACCTCATAAGCTCAAATAGTGACAACCACAGGGGAAACCTCCACTGCGGCGGTATGTTTATTTCAGAGACTCATGCGTCAGTGAATACGAGGTTGTTTTAACAGTGGGATCAGTTTCATCAGTATGCTTCGAATAAATCACGCAGCAGGATTCTAATGCCCAACTGTCGTACAATCAAACCCACCACGTTCAAAAATCAGCGCGCCGTTGGTGCCTGAGAGACCTGATTTGGCAAGGCCAACCGAAAGTCGAAACAAATCAATTCGCCAGCCGATCGGTATTTCAGAACAGGAGCCTGTATATCTGACTGGCGTTGCGGATACACCAGCAAAGCCACATGAGGTTCCTGACGCAATGTACGAGACATGAAGCGCTTGCCCGTCTCCGTTCTCTGCCACGGATTCGGACCATTCAGTACCTTGCCAACAGCATGGTAAATCACACGAATGCTCGGTTCATTTTCATCCGCTCCAAAGGCATATACATCGGTCGGATGTGTCAAATCAACTCCAGCCCGGTTTAGCTGCGCCTGTAAATTTTCGGGCCGTACCTGTCGCCAGCAAGCTTTCCATCTCGCGCACCATGCACACAAACACCCATCTGCCGGCACTCCCGGCTGATTTTGAAGATTCAGAGTCGCTTGTAAATGAATTGCAAGTTTCCATTCCGCAACAGGAATGGTCGGGCGTAATTTTTTCATCACAGATGAACCAGACTATGTTGGATTAAAATACAGGCGATTCGGGAAAGCCAATCGCCTGTTAAGGAAGAAATCAAACTCAGCGATGATATTGCTGAATCACCTCTTGCACTTCATCACTGTCCCATCGCAGCCCCTGTGCATATAAGGCTTCCACTTGCGCATTTGCTGCCTGAAGCTCTGGAGACATTGGACGCCATTCAGCTTCAGGGATCGGCTGTGACCAGGCAATAAAATCTTCCCGCGCCATCGCTTTTTCCTGCAATGTATCGATAAGATACTCCAGATACCAGTGAGCAAAGTAACGCAAGGTGATCACATTCAAAATCCACCAGAAAGGAAAAATAAACGGTGTCTCTCGCATGCGCTTTCGAATCAGCTGGCGATAGCCCTCGCGGCTATATTCCCCCCGATGAACCGAGATGTGACCCGCTGCGGTATGCTCAATCCCCGACGCACCTTTTTCCATATATTCTCTGAACAATTCATACAAGCTGAGTGCTTCTTCTTTGGAGTATATCGGAATGCTGAAAAGCACTCGTTCTTGCTCCGGATGATCGGGAATTGGCGCACTAAAGGTCAGGTTTTGCAGGCTTATCATGCCCCATGGATTGACGCCATCGCCCCGCTGGTACTCGACATAGACCTCCTCCCAGGGCACAGCGAATAATTCTACGGATATTTTCAAACCTCTTTTCGCTTTGAAATATTGAAGCCAGGGTTTGATAGCAATATAAGCAGGGATAATCCCAATTAACAAAGAAGAAGCACCAGTGTAAAAAACTGAACTAAATAACTCTCTTTTTATATCTACTAATATCAACGTCAATCCGAATGTTATCAAAAACAAACTTGACAATGGATATAAATCGAAAAATCCGCTGCCATTTAAGTCCGGTCGTTCAGGAACAGTTTTATTTTTTTTAATCAAAGAAAATAAAACTTCTTTTCTCTGCGCATGAAATCGAAACGGAAGGTTTTCATTAATCTTTCCTACTTGATTTCTAACGATCTCTATTGCTGGGAGAAAAGTACCGATAGTTATTAATAGGTATAGTGGAGCAGTAATATCCAACATATCTGTTGAAACAGCGCTCCAAAGCCACACGATTACTCCCAAATAACAAATTGTCATCAGAAAAAACAATTGGATCATGTATACATCAGTATTCACTAAACGAACATCTAAAGTGCCTTCCTTGTTATTAGCGACAAACTGATTGATCGAGATCGGTTTTCGCCCGGTCGTCACAGGAAGGGGTGACAAGCCAACTCGGAGTATGTCATCTTGATGTTCTGTCTCACCATGGGCGAGTGTTTTTGATGGCACATTTTCCATTGAATTAAAACCCCAAGGTACTTTGTTATAAAAAAATCACACCAACAACCAATTTTTATTTTTTGCTGACCTCATGTGACCAACTCTGGCTCATTCAATACAACAGAGTCATTGACACTTAGTGATTCATAAGAATCAAATAATAAACGCTGAAACTTAGCGAGTATATGGCTTAATTTCAGTTAATTTTGAAGCGATGTGATTTTCAGCTCAAACTTAACTATTTTAGTATAAATAATTTCAATTTGGCCGTGCTATTCCACTTTTATACATTCTTCCAACCAAAATTAACTGCATAGTTTGGAAACTATTTAATGAAACAACATGAAGTTAAAAAATTTATCATGAACCATCATTCATTACCTTTTAAGACCTATCATTTTTTAAGTCACTAACCATAACCTATAAATATTTCTCATGAAAACAGCCAGGTTTTCATTTAAACAGAATAACCGCGTTCAAACTAAAAAATACCTTGAACACGGATTTATCAATCACACACACCCATCTATATTTCAACCTTCACCGGGGCATATTCATGATCTTGATTGAAACTGCGCTTCAAAATCTTGGAACCCAGCCAAGCCAGACTTTGTCATTGAGCTTGCGAGCGTAATCGGCTGCTCACCGGTTTCATCAACTGCAGTCAGTAGCGCCTTTAATTCAAAACGTCTCAGGGTTACCAGATAATAGAGAGCACCAATGCCGATCAGACTCAACGGCAAGACAAGCCCCCAGCCCTCAGGAAACATCAGCCAGTACTGAATTGCCCAGCCAACGGCAGAATACTGAAACATGATGGCCAACATACGGGTGAACTGACATTTCCAGGTCAGCTTTCGGACCCAAACCGATTGAATTCGATTCAACGTAAAAGCACGCTGACCAATAAGAAGATGTTCCCGGGTCAATTTAATTTCTGTCATTTGTTTTTATACATCCTGTCATGAAATTTCCCTGAATGACGCCGTGATACCTAGTACCGTGACACTTTCGTTGTTCACAGGCAAAAAACACAAATCTGATATCTCAATCCTATTCCAGAGACAGCATCAAGAGAGAAAGCAAACTTACCCGGTAGGTTTTTCCCCGATAAGTGACCCACACAGGTTTTATCTTTAACATCGTCCCCTGAAACAGAAAAGCGACTGGGATATTCACGACAATGATTCTGCAAAAGGTCAGCTCTGTTTATCCAATGACTTTTTGAAATACTGCTTATATTTCGTGTTCTCCTGATAACCAAGAGCCTCATAAAGGCGCTGTGCCGCGACATTCTCGCAAGCAGTTTCCAGTGCGATCCCCTTTGAGTGCGTCGCCAGTGCATAGGCGTCTACTGCAGCCAGTAAGGCGGAACCAGCACCTAAGCCTCTTGCTTTCTCCACAACATAGAGATCATTCAGCGTCCAATATGTCTGCAAAGAAACTGAGCTGAAACTTTGATATAAAGTGGCAAAGCCAATCATTTCTCCCGCATCTTCAGCGATAAAGAACGTTGCATCTTGATGCCGGATTCGTGCTTCGATCCAGTCTTTCGAAGCCGCTTCAGGTTGGTCGTTATCTAAACTGACAGAAAGCTGTCGGTAGGCATGAAACAGAACCGATAACTGTGCTGTTTCAGACAGCGTTGCAATTTTGACTTCCATGTATCTCTCTGACTGCAATGAATACGGGTATCGTGATGAAAAATATCATCAATCCACATTGGCTCGCCTTGTTGTTTCGCCCGGATATTTATTTTCTGGCAACAACCTGCGCCAGCACTATCCGGCCCTCTTTCAGGTTACGCCCCTGATTTTGAGCCATTTGCTGAAACTCAGGTCCCATCAGTAAATGAAATCCCAGCGGCGGCAGTCCCTCTTGCTGTATTTTGGTGACCAAGGCAGTAAACCATTCACAGGCGGCTTCGGTTGTGTCTGACCAGCCTGAGATTTCAAATCCCGCTTGCTCCAGCAGATCACGTAACTCAGATGGCTGTACGAGGAAACTGGTCTCCGGTGTGCGCGCCCAGGGCACAGGAAACAGAACGGGGCCGGACGTACCGGCAAGAATGTCGTAGATCGCCACTGTCCCGCCCGGCTTGAGTACCCGGTACATCTCGCCGTACAAACGGGGCTTATCGGAAATATTCATCGCCACGTGTTCTGTCCAGACCACGTCAAAGGTGTCATCTTGAAAGGGCAGCTGAGTCGCATCCCCCTGGCGATAATCAATCCGTTCAGTGAACCCGACCTTCGCAGAAAGCATCCTCGCTGCACGGCAGTACTCTTCGGTTAAATCAATCCCCGTGACCCGGCAGCCAAACTCTTTCGCAAGACAACGAGAAGTCCCACCAATGCCGCTACCGACATCAAGAACGTGGCAATTCGTACTCAGACCAACTGCCTGTGCAAGTTCAAGCGTTGCCGCACGCCCCCGTATGTGGAACTCATCAACCGGGGCTAAATCATCCAGTGACAGCCGGCTGATATCTTTTCCCGCTTTTTCCAGCGCCGACAAAATCACATCCCCAATGTCCGGATGAGCATAATGCGTCTGAATCGCTTCGTTGATATCTTTCGACATAGCTGACTCCTGAAATTCGAAAGTAAGCAGTTACTCAAATATGGCGTCATCAGGCCAGGGAACGGTTGTCACAGGGATGCGACTGCAACGAAAATTGCCTTCGCATTGCGCTGAATACGGCTTCATTCATCAAGGACCGGGAAACTGTTTCGAGCCCGGATCAGCAAACCGTCTGCATCACACCCGGCGAGTTTCACCTTCAAAACAAAACGGAACAGAAACCATGTGTGGTCCCTGTTCCGTCAGCAAAACTCAGTGTTCAGACACAATTAACCGATCAGAACATATCAGCAATGTTCTTGATATTCTGAATCGTGTTTTCTGTTGTCGACAAGGTGTCATAGAATTTACGTTTATCGTTTAGTTTCACCAGCCGTTGATTCAGCATTGATTTTTGTGCATCGGAAATATTATCAACTGTCAGCTGTTGATGAATCTGACCAATCTCTCGGTCAATTTTATGAATCGCCAGTTCATATTCAAAGCGGTTGACTTCAAACTCTGCACGTTCCTGAGACGATTTCGCAGACTTCAGGGATGCTTTGAACATTTTTTTATCGTCTTTCGAAAGCTGTGTGTCACCCAGTTTTTCTTTGTAGCTGTTCACTGTACTTTCAATCGAACTCAGTCTCGATCTTGCTTCGGCCAGATTGTGGTATGGGGTATACCCAGACAGAAACTCCTTCGCTGAATCAGCCGGGCAAACATTCTCGTAGCTCTGATTTGCCTGACCGACAAGCGTGCCATTTTCATAAGTGCAGTAGGTCTTCAGCCCTTCTTTTCGGCCATCCAGATACGTTTTTAAGTCAACCGTGACGCCATATTCTGCGCATTCTTCACTGTAAGTCGCAGCATAGCTTTTCTTACCGCTCTGACCATCCACCAGACCAATCTGATACCAGTCTCCCAACCGGCACTCTTCTTCACTGATCGCAGAGCACCCAGAAAGGGTTAATAGTAATGCCACACCGGCAGGCATAACGTAACGTTTATTCATGGACTTTTCTTTCCTGATTTTCTTTTGGCTTCTCAATGTGCCGAACCTTTCAATGCGAACCCTTTGTCCTTCGATACAGCACGCATCGGTAATCTTTCAACACACCACTCCTGTTCTTCCTGAAATAGAGCGGCGGGTAAGCTTGCTTTATTTACCCTGTGAAACCCACATGTGATTCGGCAAAAGACTGTGGTTGGCGGTAAACATATACTACAACCCGTCTCATATCTACGATTTATATTCAATACGATGTGATTGATTCGCTGAGGTTTGTGAGAACCGTCTTTCACTGCAGAGCGGCTGCTTGGCAGCAAATGCGGGGAAATGGCCACCCGGTGTCAGAATCAGGAAGAAAACTGGCAGGATCATCCGGCCAGCAATTCGCTGACCGGAACCAGAAAAGAAGGTTTAACGTGTGTTGTGCAGATAACGGTGAATCGACAGCCCCTCAGTATCGATATCTGTGTCGTTCCCGCTGACAATATCAGCCAGCAAACGACCGGAGCCACAAGCCATTGTCCATCCCAGCGTGCCATGCCCCGTATTGGTATACAGATTCTCAAAGGGGGTTTTTCCGATCACGGGCGTACCGTCCGGCGTCATCGGACGTAATCCGGTCCAGTATTCCGCTTTATTCAGATCGCCACCTTCCGGGAAAAGATCATCAACAACCATCGCGATCGTTTCTTTTCGCTGTTCAGTCAGGTGCAGGTTGAAACCCGCCAGCTCCGCAGTACCCGCCACCCGGATCCGATCGTCAAAACGGGTCATCGCGACTTTATAAGTTTCATCGATCACCGTAGAAACCGGCGCGCCGTCACTGTCTTTCAGCGGCATGGTCAGCGAGTAACCTTTGACCGGATACACCGGTAACTGTAAGCCCAGGGTAGACAGCATAGCCGTTGAATAGCTGCCCATCGCCACCACGTAAGCGTCCGCTTTGAACTCACCTTTATCGGTGTCGACGGCAACAATCCGGCCATGTTCGTGGCGCAGCCCATGAATTTGAGTGTTAAAGGCAAATTTCACGCCCGCCTGTTCTGCCAGTGCAGTCAATTGCTGACAAAACTTATAGCAATCTCCGGTTTCATCATTCGGCAGACGCAAGCCACCCGCAACTTTCTCCCGCACTTTTGCCAGTGCAGGCTCGGCCCGGATACATCCTTCAACATCCAGCAGCTCGTACTGAATCCCGCTTTCTTCCAGAACCTGAATGTCTTTGCCGACCGCATCAAGCTGTGCCTGAGTCCGCAGCAATTGCAAGGTGCCCTGCTGACGGCCTTCATAACTCAAAGCATGATGTTTGCGCAATTCGATCAGACATTCACGGCTGTAGTTCGCCACCCGCAGCATCCGGGATTTATTCCGCTGATAGCTGACGTAATTACAGTTCGCCAGCATTTTTCCCATCCAGCTGTACAGATCCGCCGACAGCGAAGGTTTGATCTTCAGCGGGGCATGCTTCTGAACCAGCCATTTCATCGCTTTGGCGGGGATCCCGGGGGCAGCCCAGGGAGAAGAGTAGCCGTAGGAGATCTGACCGGCATTGGCAAAACTGGTTTCTTCGGCGCTGCGGGACTGACGATCAATCACCGTCACCTGATGGCCGTTCTGAGCCAGATACCAGGCTGATGTCAGCCCGACGACACCACTTCCCAATACAATCACTTCCATCATTTACTCTCTTTTCTGAACAATTACGGGTCACAGGAAATAAAGCGCAGATTGCGGTATTTACACCGGGTTAACAATCGATAATTATTAACAACAGCCTTTAGCCAAACTAAACATTCATCATTCAAGGCTGGCTGAAAATATCTGAGTGCAACCCGGAGAAAAAAACCATGTCTGCTGTAAAAGGTAGTGTACTGGCTGCCCTGGCAACCTTTAATATCGCCGCCAGAACACAAAGCTTCACCCGTGCAGCCACGGAATTACATGTCACGACAGGCGCGGTCAGCCAGCAGATCCGGCAACTGGAGCAACAACTCGGCTTTGCTGTGTTTTTGCGTCACGCACGGGGAATTACCCTGACAGAGCAGGGTCAGCAGCTCTACCAGGTTGTTCACCGCAGCTTGCAAGAGATAGAAGCCGTCATTCATGCGCTGCAACCAGGGCTGCAGGCTGAAGGGGAAATCCGGCTGAAACTCACCCCCTCATTCGCTTTCAAATGGCTGGTCCCCAGACTGCATGATTTCTATCAGCAGTTTCCGGAAATCAACGTCCAGACCTTTGCCGACGGCGCACTGGTCGACAGCCAGAATACCGACTGCGATCTGGTGATTGATTATCGGCGGGATGATGACATTCAGATGGACAGCCAGACCAGCCTGCTGCTGGCTGAATTCCTGTTACCGGTCATGAGTCCGGACTATCAGACGAAATTCAACTGGCAGCAACCGCAGGCCTGGAAAGCCGCCACCCTGCTGCATGATGCCATGCCCTGGCGAAATGCCGAACGGGACACCGAATGGCGTTACTGGTTCGATGCGATGCAGATTTCGGCGGACAGCCGACGCGGACATTTCTTCAACCGCACCGACATGGCCATGGCGGCCGCCGAAGCCGGACTGGGTGTGGCGATGGCCCGGCAGGCCCTGATCGGAGACGACGTCAGTAAAGGCAAACTGGTTTCCCCGTTTTCGCCGCTGCCCGCCAATGCCGGTTATTACCTGATCCGCCACCGGCAGTCCGCAGCGATTGACTGTTTTATCCGCTGGCTTGAGGATCAGCTGGCACCTTAAAGCTTTAGCTGGCCATAGCGATCAAAGGCAAACCGGCGAATCACACTCAGGGTGGTAGCCACACTGGCCGCCACCGCCACCAGAATGGCAATCATGATCGCGATCTGATATTTCACCGCCAGAATCGGCTCGGTGCCGCCAAGGATCTGGCCCGTCATCATTCCGGGTAAGGCGACAATCCCGAGCGTACTCATGCTGGCCAGCTGCGGCGTCAGGGCCGCTTTAACGGCTTCGCGCTGAAAAGGCAGCATCGGGTGCGGTGCTCCCATCGCCAGATAAAACTGGTACTCATTATTTTTCTCTTTCAGACTGCTATACCAGCGTTCCAGCGCCAGTACATTGGCTGTCAGTGCATTTCCCAGAAGCATTCCGGACACCGGGATCAGATACTGCGCCTGCCACCAGGGATCCGCATGAATCAAGCCAATCAGCATCGGGGGCAACACCACCAGCAAACTGACCAGCAAGCCAACAATCACGGCAACTGTTGCTTTTCCCAGCGGCACCCCCGAACGGCGGCAGATACTGAAACCAGCCACCAGCACCATCACACTCAGCCATAACAGATTCAGTCCCAGATGCTGAAAACTGAACAGGGTTTGCAGGTATATCCCGACAACGGCAAGCTGTAATGTCATCCGCAATACTGAGATGACAGCCACTTTGCTCAGACCCAGCTGCCAGCGGTAAAACACCCCCAACGGCAGCAGCAACAGCAGATAAAAAGCCGCCAGCGATAAATTTGACAGACTGACCGCACTATCCATGGCGCTCCCCCATGTCGACAACCTGATCCGCGCGTTCCAGCCAGTGCGGGTCATGTGAAACCGACACACAGGTCAGCGACTTTGCCGCCAGCAAGGCCATCACCATATCCCGGCTGGTATGATCCAGCGCCGATGTAGGTTCATCCATCAGCCAGACCGGCCGCTCCATCAACAACGCACGTACGATGGCGACCCGCTGCTGTTCTCCGCCGGACAGTTCAGCCACAGCTTTGTCCAAATCATGCCGGATCTCCAGTGACCGCAGACTTTCACAGCAGGCATTGTCATCAGGCATCCCGTCATTGACCGCTTTCAGCCGCCAAGGCAAACGAATCGCCTCAGCCAGTGTTTCAGCGCCCATCACGGGGGACTGAGGCAGATAACAAAATTGCTGGCGCCACCAGCGTAAATTACCGGGTTGAATCACTTCACTCTGCCAGGAAAAGTAGCCCGATTGCGCAGGCAACAGACCCGCCAGCACTTTCAGCAGGCTGGACTTTCCGCTGCCTGAACGACCGGACAACGCCAGATGCTGCCCGCCACGCAGACTGATATCCAGCACGCTGTCACTGCGATGTTCCATCCCGGACCGCAATGAAACGATCTGTAATGACTGATTATCCATTATTTTCAGTTCCATTCACTTTGCATTCATTGAACTCGTGCATCATTATCTAAATACTGATTTTTTAAGTCTCGCTGACAACAGTTAACAAATACAGACTAGGGCGAACAGCCCAAAACTTTCAATACTTTCCGCTCACTTGCGGATATTCCTATCAGCGACATCTGAATTACTTACACAGTTGGAATCAATCATTTATGTTCAAGTTTTTTGAGAGACTCACGGCGCCCTTCCCGGACGAAATGCCCCGGCAACCCCCGGGAAGCCTGTTTGCGTTTTGCCGCTTTTATACCCGGGGGTTCGGCTGGCCATTAATTATCATGTCTGTGCTGAGCGCCTGCATTGCCATTGTTGAAGTGTCGCTGCTGGGTTTTATGGGTCAGTTGGTTGATCTTCTGGCTCAGCATTCTCCCGACACTTTTTTGACGGAAGAAAGCGGCAAGCTGTGGACGATGGGCCTGCTGGTGGTTGTGGTGATCCCTTCACTTGCACTCGCGCATTCCTTAATTATGCACCAAAGCCTGCTGGGCAATTACCCGATGTCCATCCGCTGGCTGGCACACCGTTATCTGCTGCGTCAGAGTGTTTCTTTCTATCAGGATGATTTTGCAGGGCGACTGGCAACCAAAGTGATGCAGACGTCCCTGGCCGTCAGGGAAACCGTGATGAAACTGGTGGATGTGCTGGTTTACATCAGTGTGTATTTCACGGCCATGATTGTGATGATGGCCAGTGCGGACCTTGTGATGATGGTGCCGATTGTGGTCTGGCTGCTGGCCTATATTGGGATTCAGTTTTATTTTGTACCGAAAATGAAAGCCATCGCCACCGAGCAGGCCGACGCCCGTTCCTCCATGACCGGACGGATTGTCGACAGTTATACAAACATCACCACGGTCAAACTCTTTTCCCATACCAACCGCGAAACAGAATACGCTGAAGAGAGCATGAAAGGCTTTCTGGATACCGTGTACCGCCAGATGCGTCTCGCGACCAAGCTCATTCTGAGTGTGGATGCAATCAACTACCTGCTGCTGTTTGTCATTGCAACGGTGTCCATCACGTTATGGATGAACAGTGCGGTGACCGTCGGTGTCATCGCGGTGGGGATCAGTATCGCGCTGCGGGTTCAGGGCATGTCGAAATGGATTATGTGGGAAATCGGCGCGCTGTTTGAAAACCTGGGGACGGTTGTCGACGGCATGAAAACGCTGTCTAAACCCGTAAGCATCGAAGACAAAGACAATGCCAGTCCGCTGGCAGTCACACGAGGCGGCATTGAGTTCGATAACATCAGTTTCCACTACGGCGATAAAGCCAAAGGCGTTATTGAACAGTTATCCCTGCACATCAAACCCGGCGAGAAAGTTGGCGTGGTGGGCCGCTCCGGTGCCGGTAAATCGACGCTGGTGAACCTGTTGCTGCGCTTCCACGATCTGGAATCCGGCACCATTCGCATTGACGGGCAGGATATCGCCCACGTCACCCAGGATTCCCTGCGAAGCAATATCGGTATGATCACGCAGGACACATCCCTGCTGCACCGCTCGATTCGTGAAAATATTCTATACGGTAAACCGGAAGCCAGCGAAGCTGAATTGCTGGCCGCAACCCGTCAGGCGCACGCCCATGAGTTCATTGAAACGCTGTCTGACCCGCACGGCAACGTCGGCTACGATGCACAGGTCGGTGAGCGGGGCGTGAAGCTCTCCGGCGGGCAGCGTCAGCGGATTGCAATTTCCCGGGTCCTGCTGAAAGATGCACCGATTCTGGTGATGGACGAAGCCACTTCCGCGCTGGATTCTGAAGTCGAAGCGGCCATTCAGGAAAGCTTATATCAGCTGATGGAAGGCAAAACCGTCATCGCGATTGCACACCGTCTGTCGACCATTGCCGCCATGGACCGCCTGATTGTGATCGACAACGGCCAGATCATCGAACAGGGCAGCCATCAGGAACTGCTGAGCCAGAACGGCATATACGCCCATCTTTGGGCCCATCAGACCGGCGGCTTCATTGGCTGCGATCTGGAAGAATCGGCGCCGGAAGCAGTCTTGGTGAAATAAGCCAATACTCGAACTGGCCTTCACTGACTTTCAAACATTCAACCAGCCTCAGGGCTGGTTTTTTTGCGTCTGTTATCCCCCGGCACGGCAGGCAGCTCACGGTTAACCTGCAAGGAAACGCTTTCATAACCACATGAGAAAAAAGAAAAAATGACGCTTTTTTTACGCCCAATCTGACGCTTTTTTCGTTACAGTGAACACAAGATTTCATCATCAGCTGTTTATCCTATGAGTTTTTGGCACCAGATTCTGCAACCTGAAAAAATCAGACAATTATTCCTGCCATCGTCTGTGATGACGCTCGCGGTCGGTGCTGCCTACGGACTGAATACCCTCCTGGCAACTCAGATCGGTATTTTGCTGATCCTACAGTTAGGGGTGGTGGTCGTTGCCCTGTTCTCGACCCGCTTTGATTCATTATTTGCCGGTCTGGCGGGTGCATTGTGCTTCAATTATTTTTTCACTGAGCCCAGATTTTCACTGCAGATGTCCAATGCATCAGACATTTTCAATCTGATGGTTTTCCTGCTGATCGCCATTTTAACCAGCCATCTGGCGATCAAATACAGACAGCAACGCCAGGCGCTTGAACAGGCGGAGTTACGAAGCAGTATCCTGCTTTCTGTGTCCCATGACCTGCGAACACCGCTTGCAGGCATTCTCGGTAATCTCAGCACGCTGAAGGATTACCAGTCACGTCTGGCACAGGAAGAACAGGACGAGCTGTTACAGGCCGCCATTGAAGAAAGCCATCGCCTGCACCGGTATATCGAAAATCTGCTTCAGGCGACACGGATTCAGCACGGAAAACTTGCCATGCAAACGGACATTCAGCCTGTCCTTCCAGTGCTCCGGGCACTGATCGACCGGGTTGACCCGGCCCGCATTCAACTGAGTGCAGCAACACCGTTACCTGAAGTTGCCATTCGGGCTTCCCTGTTCGAGCAGGCCATCCACAATATTCTGGATAATGCCCTGAAATACGGACTTCCCGGCTCGCCGGTCAATGTCAAAGTCCGGTCTGCCAATCAGAGCCTGCAAATCGATATCGAGAATCAGGGCAGCCCCCTGACCGATACACATCGCCGCCGGGTCTTTGAATTATTTTACTCTTCCCGCAAAGGCGACCGCGGGGAAGGCGGCGCAGGTTTGGGCTTAACCGTCAGTCAGGGGATCATCCATGCACACAGCGGTGACGTTGAAATGCTACCGACGAAGACTGGCTGTACCGTCCGGATTACTCTGCCCGTGGCTGAAGGAAACTGATCATGCTTGCACAGATTCTGGTGATTGATGATGAACCTGAAATCCAACGTTTCATCCGGATCTCCCTCAAAGCCGAAGGATTCAGCTACGCGGGTGCCGGAACCGGTGCTGAAGGACTAAACCTGTTCCGCCAGTCTCAACCGGAGCTGATCATTCTCGACCTCGGACTGCCGGACGTCGATGGGTATGAGCTGCTGAAGACGATCAGAGAAACCAGCCTGGTCCCGATACTGGTGCTGACCGCCCGGGATGAAGAAGATGAAATGATTAAACTTCTGGACGCCGGGGCTAATGATTATTTGTGTAAGCCGTTCAGCATCAGAACCCTGATTGCCCGTATCAATGTTCTGCTTCGCGATTTCAGCCAGCTGCGCCAGGCGGCGACTGAGGCTCATGTGATGAACTTTCAGGGATTGCAGATTGACAGTCAAAACCATCAGGTCTACCTCCACGGGAATCAGCTCTCATTATCGAAAAAAGAGTTCAGGCTGCTGCACATGCTGGCCGAACGGCGGGGATGTTTAGTCACACAGAAAGAATTGCTGGTCACAATCTGGGGGGATACCCACGCAGAAGATACCCATTACTTACGTAATTTTGTCAGCCATCTGAGAAAAAAACTTCAGGATGATGCAGACAATCCGACATATATTCAAACAGAACCCGGGGTTGGTTATCGCTTATTAGGAAATAACTGAAACTTCCATGTAATTCATTTCGTTTCATCCAAACAGAAAGAGAAACAATATGGCACATTTTACCGTCATTGGACTCGGTCGCTTTGGTGTGGCTGCAAGTCTGGAACTGATTCATTTGGGTCATACCGTGACTGGTATTGATCTCAATGAAAAAATTGCAGAAAAATATATTTCAGAACTCACCCAGACCGTGATTTGCGACGCGACGGATGAGAATGCATTAAGAGAATTAAATTTAGGAAACAGTGAAGCGGTTCTGGTTGCGATCGGTAAAGATATGGAGGCCAGTCTGCTCTGCACTTTATGTCTGAAAAAACTGGGAGTCAAAGCTTTATGGGTGAAAGCCAATACCGTGGCACACCATGCGATCGTCTCAAAACTGGGTGTCACCCGTATTATTCATCCGGAGGAAGAGATGGGGGTCCGGGTCGCGCAAGCCTTACATTACCCGATGATTAATAATTATATTTCTCTGGGTCATGACCAATATATTGTTGAAGTTCATCTTCAGGAAAAACACCGGACATTTACAATTGGAAATTTAATCAAAGGATTGGGCGACAGTATTCGACCGTTATTAATTAAACGCGGAAAAGAAAATATTACGGTCATTGATCATGATATGGCTTTATTTGAAAAAGATATTCTTTTATTAAGCGGGCACCGTCAGGCTTTAGCAGCGCTGGCACCCAGACTGGTATAACACAATGATCCAATGGCACCCTGCTGTCTCTCCGCTGGAGAGAAAACCCAAAGCGGCCGTCAAAATACAAGCCGCGCCACCCGTGATTTTATCGGGCTGTTTTTTGCTGCTGATTCTATCCGGCGCAATACTGCTAAAATTGCCCTTCGCAACCACAGCGCCTATCAGCTGGCTGCAGAGCCTGTTTACGGCCACCTCAGCAGTAACGGTGACAGGTTTGGTCGTTGTCGATACCGGCAGTACCTTCACGTTGTTCGGCCAAATCATCATTGCATTACTGATTCAGCTGGGTGGCCTTGGCATCATGACATTTGCCGTCGTCACGCTGATTGCACTGGGCGGAAAAATCGGCTTTCTTCAGCAACACATCGCCAAAGAAGCATTTAATCAGACCGACACGTCCATGCTGGTGACAACCGCGAAATCTGTGCTGATCTTTGCTTTTACGGCAGAAACGATCGGTATGCTGATTCTCGCCCTGCACTGGCAACCTGAACTGGGCTGGACAACGGCCCTGTTCCATGGCTTTTTCTACACCATTTCTGCATTCAATAACGCCGGGTTTGCGCTTCACCCGGACAGTCTGATGCCCTACGTTGATGACCCCGTCGTGAACCTGACGATTACCGGACTCTTCATTACAGGCGGTCTGGGTTTTACCGTCTGGATGGACTTGTGGCGACAACGGCGCTGGCAACGTCTCAGTCTCTACAGCCGGATTATGATCGGGGGGACGGTATTCATCAATCTCTTTGCTCTGCTGGCCATCTACGGGATCGAACTGGATAACAGTGCGACACTGGCCCCGCTGTCTGAGTCCGGTAAATGGCTGGCCGCCTGGTTTCAGGCCGTCACGCCCAGAACCGCTGGATTCAATACCCTCCCCATCGATCAACTGGAAGATGCCACCACAGTCCTGATGCTACTGCTGATGTTCATCGGTGGCGGCTCCCTCAGCACCGCCAGCGGCATTAAAGTTGTCACTTTTGTCGTACTGCTGGTTGCAACGGTGCAGTTTCTCAAGCGGCAGGATGCCATCAACCTGTGCCAGCGTCAGATTCAGCCCAGAACCGTCCAGAAAGCACTGGCACTCACCCTGATCTCCTGTGCTGCCGTGTGGCTTTCAATTTTTCTGCTGACGCTGACTGAAGACGCTCCTTTTCTGGATGTCGTGTTTGAGGCGGTGTCCGCATTAGGAACCGTGGGTTTATCCAGGGGACTCACCGAAGCACTATCACCGGAAGGCGAGTGCATCATCATTTTCATGATGTTCGCCGGACGGCTGGGGCCGCTGACACTGGCCTACCTGCTGGCCAGTCCGAAGACAACTCATCTTCGATATCCGGCAACACCTTTAACGATTGGCTGAACTGTTCCAGCCCATTCCCGGCGCAGCCCGTCTCTTCCGCGAGACGGGCTGCTTCAAACATGCTAATCATGCTGGTTAAGGCGTGGTTGACGCATCCGGCGTTTCTTCCGGGGGCGGGAACGGGTCACTGAAGATCGGATTCGACAGGAAACCTTCGTCGGTCAGAGTCTCCAGGAAAGCCACCAGCGCTGCTTTATCGGCCTGGGTCAGATTCATCCGGACTGGCCGGCCCAAACGATCCCGCAGATCCGGGCTCAGATTCGTGTGATTGTTAATGCCACTGTTATAAAACTCCACGACCGACATCAGATCCGGCAGATGACCGTCATGAAAATAAGGTGCGCCTACCGCAATATTGCGTAACGAACCGGTTTTAAAGAAACCCGCCAGATTTCCCCCAACGCCCTGATCCGGGTCATTATTGCTGACAGAGCCGTTGTTATGATTCCGGTCGAGCACAAAAGCTGTGGTTGTATGGCAGCTGGTACAGTTCAGGGTATCGAATAACTCCAGCCCCCTGAGCTCCTGATCACTCAATATCGGTGTCGGATCGTTATTCAGCTCAGCCTGTACCGCCAGGTCAAATTTCGATTCATAACTCACCATGGCACGCATGAACTGCGATAATGCCCGGGAGATTCTGTCGCTGGTAATGGCCTCATCACCAAAAGCATCTGTAAACAACGGGCCGTAAAAACTGGTCTGGCCTAATTTAGTCTCCAGATCGAGCAGATTCATCCCCATTTCCACTGAATCCTGAATCGGCATCAGAGTCTGATCTTCCATGGTTGCAGCCCGTTCATCCCAGAAGAACCGGCCGGGATCGTAAAACCTTGCATTGCTCAGTCCCATTGAATTCCGGCGTGTATGACCGCCCTCAAAGCCCGTGCTCAGTTGGGCCGGGTCCGTAAAGCCATGTTCCTGCTGGTGGCATGAGGCACATGAAACGGTATTATTGGCAGACAAACGAACGTCATAAAACAGTACCCGCCCCAGTTTGGCCACAGGATTACTCAGCTCGTTATCCCGCGGAGTATTGTCCTGTGTGGCGACACTCGTGAAGCGAATGTTATGGAACTCAGTACTGGACAGACTGGTGTAGTATTCCGGCTGTCCGGCAACGTAAGATTCATAGTCGGGATTGGTTGCCGTATCCGGCAGAGGCTGACCGTCAATATCCACTCGGGGCTCAGGTTCCGGTCCCGGATCCGGCGTCGGGTTATCATCACCAGGTGTCTGACCATCCCCCGGCACATTTCCCGGATTATCACCGATACCATCTCCGGGAATGGCAGTTGGCGGCGCATTGCTGTCCGATGGTGTGCTGTCATTGTGGTTACATCCCGCAAGCACAAATAATGAGATTGCCCATAAAAAGACATGTGCATTTTTCATGATGTCACCCCTGCCTAACCACTGCATTTTTGTTATTCGTCGAGGAACTGGCGGTGCATTCCGCTTAATGAAAACAGTAGCATTCGTGCAGATGGGGAGTTTTCTGATTTTTAAGACGAAAAATCCCGGTCATTCACCGGGATTAGACGTTTTTTGCCAATTTTCACAGCACTTTTTTAATCTCAGTCAAACAGCGCTAGAAACCCATATCCGGCAACGCCGGAAATGCATCCACACCATACTTTGCGCGGCTCTCGTAAAACGTATTTTCCGGCATCAAATCCGCTTTATCCACCGGCGCCTGACCCACCACATCGTTTTGACGGACATCCTGCTGATAGCCACCGGCTGAAGGCAGGGCAAGCAACTGACTACCCGCCTGGCGGTCCAGCACAATGACGTTATTTTCCAGTGTCACACGGTTCGATTTTGTTGCGTCATAAGTAGACTCCAGGCCGAAACCAATCAACTGACGGTTTGAAGAGTTCGGCCCCTGCTCCAGCACACTGTTCCGGATCACCAGCTCCCCCCCGTTCGGAGTATCCACCAGCCGGCTGTCGTCGCCGTTAATCGATGCAATTTCACTGTATTCAATCAGCGTACGCTGCGCCCGGCTTTTAATTTCATGCCCTTCGTCTTTCGAGCTGTGAAAACGGCTGTACCGAATTGTCAGACTATCGTTATTACTGTAAACCGCATGAGCACGGCCCGCTTTGCCCAGCCGTTCAAACCGGCTGTGCTCAATCGTCAGATTGCCCGTACCGGGGGCCGAAAGGATCCCTTGCTCACTGTCGTGAAAGAACACCCGGGACAACACCAGATCGCGACCTTGCTGACGCACACAAGCCCCGTTCTGATCCGGAACGGTGACCTGACTGCACTCGATGTTTTCGATCCGAACATCATCGCCATCCACAATAAAGGTGGCTTTGTCCTTCAGCTGTGCCCCCCGAAAATGCGTGTTTCCGCTGCCGGTGACCGTCACATTGTCCCGCAGAATCTCCAGACCCCGGGTATAGATACCATTCCCAATGACAACATTGCTGCCAGGCTGAATGGCCGCTTCGGCTTTTTCCAGCTCGGTGTAGGTTGTTCCATCAACTTCGATGGTCTGATCCGCCACGGTATTGGCTAGCGGTTGAACCGGGTCTGAACTCTTCGATTCATCCGGTTGTAATCCGCCGGTTTCACTGCTCTCAGTGACAGGTTCCCGGTCCTGGGCTGCTGTTTCTGATGTTGAGCTGCCACCGCCGCCACATCCGGCCAGCGTCAAAGCAATCAGTAACGGCCAGTGTTTTTTCCATCGTGTTCTTGAATTCTGCATTTTGGTGCTCTTCTTTGTCAGCAAAAAAACGCAGGTATTGTCAAAAACAGGCAGACAAGATTTGTCAAAACTAAGTTAAAAATCGTCACGATCACCAAAAATAGAAACAAAGTTTGTGATTTTTATGAACTTTTTCAGAATCGAGATTTGACTCAAAGCCGGGAAAGATTTGACTGCAAATCAAATTTTCATGTCACGGGAAAATTCATACGGTTTAAATCATTTTTATCAGCTAAAAAACAGTGGTTTACATTGATTATTCAAACAAAATAAACACACAACTAAACATTACAACCCTAAACAATTTTTGACTTTGATCAATCAATGTGACATTTTGTTTTTAATTAAACGTTCAATCAAAAAAGAATTAGGGACAGATCATGCCCAAAATCGGAATGCCGGAAATCCGCAAACCACAATTGGTCGACGCCACCATGGCAGCGATTGATGAAGTGGGTCTGGCAGGTGCGAGCGTGGCTCTAATCAGCAAAAAAGCCGGGGTTTCACCCGGCATTATCAACCACTATTTCGGTGGCAAACACGGCTTGCTTGAGGAAACCATGCGCTCTGTCCTGCGCCAGCTCTCTCACACCGTGATGGAACACTTAGCGCGAGTCGATAAACACGACGTACCGGGCCGAATCAAAGCCATCGTCGCCGGAAATTTCGACAGCTATCAGGTGGATAACAAGGTCGTCAAAACCTGGCTGGCCTTCTGGGCGCAGGCAATGCATGACCCGCAATTGCACCGCTTACAACGCGTGAACGAAAAGCGTCTGCTGTCCCATCTGCGATATGAACTCAAGCAGGTGCTGCCCGCTGATAAGGCAATTTTTGTCGCTCAGGGCACCGCAGCGCTGATTGACGGGATCTGGCTGCGCGGCGCACTGACACCGGGCGGTATCAGTCCTTCCCAAGCACAGGCCATCATTACCGATTATCTGGAAAAACAGCTGGCACCGTCTCAGTAAGACCAGTATTCACAGCACGAACACAGGCTGAAACAGCCTGTCAGACATGACACAGGAGCACAGAAGCAGTATGACGATGACATCCCTGTACATTCACGGACAAGCCACGCAAGCCACTTCAGGCGAGTACTTCGAAACCCGCAATCCAGCGACCGGCGAAGTGATCGCTCAGATCGGTCAGGCATCAGAAGCTGACATGGCACGCGCGATTGCCTCAGCCAAAGAAGGCTTCGCAATCTGGTCTGCGATGAGCGGTGCGGAACGCGGCCGGATTCTGATGAAAGCTGTTGCTTTACTGCGTGAACGCAATGATGAACTGGCTGCACTTGAAGTGCAGGATACGGGCAAACCACTGCAGGAAGCACTGGAAGTCGACATCGTCACCGGTGCGGATGTAATTGAGTACTACGCCGGTCTGGCAGCCAGTGTCTCCGGTCAGCAGCAGGATCTCGGCCACGGTCAGTTTTTCTATACCCGCCGTGAACCGCTGGGGATCTGTGCCGGGATCGGCGCATGGAACTACCCGATTCAAATCGCGATGTGGAAATCGGCCCCTGCACTGGCTGCCGGGAATGTCATGATTTTCAAACCTTCCGAAGAGACCCCGCTGACTGCCCTGAAACTGGCAGAAATCTTTACCGCAGCCGGAGTACCGGACGGCGTATTTAACGTGGTTCAGGGCGACTACCGCGTCGGACAGATGCTGTCCCGTCACCCGGAAATCGCCAAAGTATCATTCACGGGTGAATGTGGCACCGGAAAAAAAGTGATGGCCGATGCGGCAGGCTCACTGAAAGACGTCACGATGGAACTGGGCGGTAAATCGCCGCTGATTGTCTTTGATGATGCCCAACTGGATAACGCAGTTTCCGCTGCCATGATGGCGAATTTCTACACTCAGGGCGAAGTGTGTACTCACGGCACCCGCGTCTTCGTACATGATGCTGTTTACGACGAGTTTCTGAATCGTCTGGCAGCACGCACTGCCCGACTGAAAGTCGGTGACCCGAGCGACATCAGCACCCAAATTGGTGCCCTGATCTCTACGGAGCATCTGGAAAAAGTACTGGGCTTCATTGAAGCCGGAAAACAATCCGGTGCCCGCCTGCTGGCCGGTGGTCATCGCGTCACGGAAAACGGTCTGGACAAAGGCAACTTCGTCGCACCGACCATTTTTGCCGACTGCACCGATGATATGCCGCAAGTGAAAGAAGAAATCTTTGGGCCGGTGATGTCTGTGCTGCGTTTCCGTGATGAGGACGAAGTGATCCGCCGTGCCAATGACACCGACTACGGACTGGCGGCCGGTATCTTCACGCAAAACCTGTCACGCGCACATCGTCTGATTGCCCGGATTGAGGCCGGTATCTGCTGGATCAATACCTGGGGCGGCTCACCGGCGGAAATGCCGGTTGGCGGCTACAAACATTCCGGAATCGGACGTGAAAACGGCCTGGAAACGCTGAACCACTATACCCAGACCAAAAGCGTGCTGATTGAGCTGGGTGATCTTGAATGCCCTTACCCGTAATCACGTATCTGGAAAAAACACGCCAAGCCACCGCGAAAAGACGTAAAGGGAACGCCATGAAGCAAGAATTTGATTACATCATTGTCGGTGCCGGTTCAGCAGGTTGTGTGCTGGCAGACCGCCTCACAGCAAGCGGAGAGCATCAGGTCCTGCTGCTGGAAGCCGGCGGCAGTGACAAGAGTATTTTCATTCAGATGCCAACGGCACTGTCGTACCCGATGAACAGCGACAAATACGCCTGGCAGTTTGAGACCCAGCCGGAGTTTGGTCTGGATGGCCGCCAGCTGCACTGTCCGCGCGGTAAGGTGCTGGGCGGCAGCTCATCCATCAACGGCATGGTTTATGTCCGTGGTCATGCCTGCGATTTTGACGAGTGGGTTGAACATGGCGCGGAAGGCTGGAGCTACCGTGAATGCCTACCGTATTTCCGTCGTGCCGAAAACTGGAAAGATGGCGAGGATGCTTACCGTGGCGAAAATGGTCCGGTGGCGACCTGCAACGGCAACGATATGGCACTCAATCCGCTGTATCAGGCCTTTATTGACGCCGGTCAGCAGGCAGGATACCCGGCCACTGACGATTACAACGGTTACCAGCAGGAAGGCTTCGGTCCGATGCACATGACGGTCGACTCCGGCGTACGTGCCTCGACCTCGAATGCCTACCTGCGCCGTGCCATGAAACGCAGCAACCTGACGCTTCTGACTGGTGTCCTGAGCCGGAAAGTGCTGCTGGAAGGCAAGCAGGCAACCGGCATTGAGTTTGAGCGTGGCGGAACAGTGCAAACAGCCTCAGCACGCAAAGAGGTCATTCTGTCAGCGGGTTCTGTCGGTTCTCCGCAGCTGCTGCAACTGTCTGGAATCGGTCCGAAAGCCGTGCTGGAAGATGCCGGAATCCCGGTCAGACACGATCTGCCGGGGGTCGGGGAAAACCTGCAGGACCACCTGGAAGTGTATTTCCAGTACGAGTGCAAGGAGCCGGTCACACTGAACAGCAAGCTGGGCCTGATCAGCAAAGGGCTGATCGGCACACGCTGGATCCTGTTCAAAGATGGTCTGGGTGCGACGAACCACTTTGAGTCCTGCGCTTTCATTCGCTCCCGTGCCGGACTGAAGTGGCCCAACATTCAGTATCACTTCCTGCCGGCCGCCATGCGCTACGACGGTCAGGCTGCTTTTGACGGTCATGGTTTTCAGGTCCATGTCGGCCCGAACAAGCCAGAAAGCCGTGGCCGCATCTGGGTGAAATCTGCCGATCCAAAAGCCAAACCGGGGATTGAGTTTAACTACATCAGCACCGAACAGGACAAACAGGACTGGCGGGATACCATTCGTCTGACCCGCGAGATCCTGACTCAGCCAGCGATGTCTGCGTATCGTGGTCAGGAAATCCAGCCGGGGGAAACCGTTCAGAGCGACGAAGCGATTGATGCCTGGGTTCGTGAAAACGTCGAAAGTGCGTATCACCCGTCCTGCACCTGCAAAATGGGCAGCGATGATGACGCCATGGCAGTGCTGAACCGTGACTGTCAGGTCCGCGGTATCAACAACCTGCGCGTGGTTGACTCCTCAGTCTTCCCGACCATTCCGAACGGCAACCTGAATGCGCCGACCATCATGGTCGCGGAAAAAGCCGCTGACAAGATTCTGGGCAAACCCGCCCTGCCGGCTGCCCGAGTGCCGGTCTGGATTGCAGACAACTGGCAAACCAGCCAGCGCAATACCATGCCGGAAACCGCTGTGGCAAGCACTGGTCCGGAATCAGAAACTCCGTCGATGGTGATATGAACCACGACAGGGCCAGCGCAGGACTGTCTTCAGTCATCCGGCTGGCCCGACTCACTCATGCCTCATTCAGACACGAGGCGACATCAACGAACATGGATCAAGGACAAGTCATGACGACACTCAACAAAACCATCAAATTTACGGCACTTGCCACGGTACTCACCGCGGGTACACCGGCTATGGCCGCTCAGTGCGACACCGTCCGCTTCTCCGATGTTGGCTGGACCGACATCACCGCAACCACAGCCGTGACCAGCGAAGTCCTGAAAGGTCTGGGCTATCAAACCAAAACACAGCTGCTGTCTGTACCGGTGACCTACTCCTCGATGGCAAACGGCGACATTGATGTCTTCCTGGGGAACTGGATGCCAACCATGGAAGGCGATATCGCCAAATACCGTGACAACGGCACTGTCGAAACGATCCGGGCCAATCTGGAAGGCGCCAAATACACGCTGGCCATCCCCAAATATGTCTACGATGCCGGTGTGCACAGCTTTGCCGATCTGGCGAAATTCGAGGATAAATTCCGGGGCCGCATCTACGGGATCGAGCCGGGCAACGACGGCAACCGCCTGATTCAGGACATGATCGACAAAAATGCTTTCGCACTGAAAGACTTCCGTCTGGTGGAATCCAGTGAAGCGGGCATGGTGTCTCAGGTAAAACGCGCCGTGAACCGCAAACAATGGGTCGTTTTCCTGGGCTGGGCACCGCACCCGATGAACAACAATTTCGACCTGAAATATCTGGATGGCGGCGACGATTTCTTCGGCCCGAACTACGGCGGCGCCAGTGTTTACACCAATGTTCGCAAAGACTACATGCAAACCTGCCCGAACGTGGGCCAATTGCTGAAAAACCTTCAGTTCAGCCTGGACATGGAAAACGAACTGATGGGTGACATCCTCGATGACCAGAAGAAACCGGCTGCGGCGGCAAAAGCCTGGCTGCAGGAACATCCGGAAGTTCTGGATCAATGGCTGAAGAACGTGAAGTCCGTTGACGGCAGCAACGGGACTGATGCCGTGAAGAAGTATCTGAATATCTGATTTTCCCGCAGGCACCTGAATGCCGGTGCCTGCGACTGCTTTTGTTGTACCCCTTTTAAGGAGTTATTGTGAATTTTATTACCGATCATAAGATCCCACTGGGTGAATGGATGGCAAACCTGGTCGACTGGCTGACTTTCAATGCGGCCGGTTTCTTCGACGCCATTTCCTACAGCCTGGAATCTCTGATCATGATGCTGGTCGATGTCTTCAAGTGGATGCCGCCTGCGGTCCCCATCCTGATGACCGCAGCCCTGGCCTGGGCCCTGCATCGCAGTTTTTCGCTGGTTGCCTTTGTTGTCGCAGCGCTGCTGCTGATCCTGAATCTGGGTTACTGGCAGGAAATGCTGGAGACCTTCGTCCTGGTTCTGACCGCAACCTCGATCTCCGTGCTGGTTGGCGTGCCGATTGGCATCATGGCGGCACATCGCCCGTGGCTGTATACCCTGATGCGTCCGATTCTGGATTTAATGCAGACCATTCCGACCTTTGTGTACCTGATTCCGACTCTGGTGCTGTTCGGTCTGGGGGTTGTACCGGGACTCATTTCCACCATTATTTTTGCCATTGCTGCTCCGATTCGACTGACCTATCTGGGGATCAACCGTGTACCGGAAGAACTGCTGGAAGCAGGTCAGGCCTTCGGTGCAACACGTTCCAAGCTGCTGTTCAAAGTAGAACTGCCGGCGGCAATGCCAAACATCATGGCGGGGATTACTCAGTGCATCATGCTGTCGCTGTCCATGGTGGTGATTGCGGCTCTGGTTGGTGCCGACGGTCTGGGTAAACCGGTCATCCGCGCCCTGAACACGGTCAACATTTCTCAGGGCTTTGAAGCGGGTCTGGCAATTGTTCTGGTTGCCATCATCCTTGACCGCTTGTGTAAAACCCCGGCCAGCAAAAATCAGGAGGGCTGAACATGACTGCCATTCGAATTGAAAACTTAGACGTCATCTTCGGTAAAAGTACCGGTCAGTCACTGGCACTGCTGGATCAGGGCAAGAGCCGTCAGGAAATTATCGATGAAACAGGTGATGTGGTCGGAGTCGATAACGTCAGCCTGAATATTGAAGAAGGCGAAATTTGTGTGCTGATGGGCTTGTCCGGCTCCGGGAAGTCCAGTCTGCTGCGTGCGATTAACGGCCTGAATACCGTTTCACGCGGCACACTGGAAGTGCAGGACGGCGACAACATGGTCGACCTGGCCAGCTGCGATGCGAACACGCTGCGTCACATGCGAACCGAGCGAATTTCCATGGTTTTCCAGAAATTCGCCCTCATGCCCTGGCTGACCGTACTGGATAATGCCGCATTTGGTCTGGAAATGCAGGGCATCAGCAAGACTGAACGCCGTCGCCGGGCCATGGAAAAGCTGGAGATGGTGGGTCTTGCTGAGTGGAAAGACAAATTCCCGCACGAACTGTCCGGCGGGATGCAGCAGCGTGTCGGTCTGGCCCGTGCCTTTACCATGGACAGCGACATCCTGCTGATGGATGAACCGTTTTCAGCACTTGACCCGTTGATCCGCAGCCAGCTTCAGGATGAGTTACTGGTACTTCAGCGTAAACTGAACAAGACCATTGTCTTCGTCAGCCACGATCTGGATGAAGCCCTGAAGATTGGTAACAACATTGCCATTATGGAATCCGGCAAACTGATTCAGCATGGCAAGCCGGAAGAGATTGTCCTGAAGCCAAACACTCAATATGTGAAAGACTTCGTCGCTCACACCAATCCGCTGAATGTGCTGCGCGGCCGGTCACTGATGACGCCAACCAGCGAACTGGAAAGCCTGGAAGACATGCTGATCCTGAACCGCCATGAAGGCACTCGTCTGAATACCAATGAAGCCGGTGAAATTCTGGCAGCTAGCCGCCAGGAGCAGGATTTAGCACTGCAGAGCTGGCGACAGGGGGATGATCTGGAGAGGCTGACGCAGGAACAGATTGTGACCGCCAGTCCGGACATTTCCATGCGTGACGCCTTGGAAATCCGCTATCGGACCGGTCAGCCCGTGTTACTCACCGAAGACAAAAAGGGCGGCAAAAACAAACTGGTTGGGATCCTGTCCGATCAGGACTTCTATCACGCTCTGCTCGGGAAGCATTTTGAGGCAAAAGTAGCGTAAGCGACTGAACGTTCAAAAATACGCATCAAAAAAAGAACCCAGCCTGAGCTGGGTTCTTGCGATTACTTGGTCACTATGTCGGCCTTTGTTGAAGCGACAATCTCCAGCAGTTCTTTCTGTTCCTGTGCCGGGACTTCATATTTAACCATCAGTTCTTTGAAAATCGTTTCCATACGATTCCATTCTTTTTCCGTCACATTCAGGTGAGCGTGGGCCTCTTTCATCCCGCGACCGGTATAAGTACACGGGCCGCCTGTCACCTGGCAAACCATCGATGTCACCTGATATTTCAGATAAGGCGGCGGGACCCGTTTCCGGGATGCATCGATTGCCGGATTTGCATTCAATGTTTCATCAATCACTAACTGATCGATCAGATCATTGACCACGACCGAAATTGCAGTCAGCCCTCCCAGACGTTCATAGAGTGATGGCTTTGCCGGTTGCGCTTCTTCTTGCGCCCAAAGCAATGGCGTTGCAAACATTAAAATCAGGGCAAAAAATAACGCTGACGAGTTTCGAATATTCTTACTTTGCATGTCAGACCTCCTGATGCTGTGAGATCGCATCATCTGCCCTACTTTATATAATCAACATTCGCCCGCTTTGCCACTTGCCATCTGATTCACATTTTTTCACAGCTTGAATCTGAGCCGTCAGAGCCCGCCAGAGGGGTCAATAAAACTGCCCGTCACAAATGAAGCCTTCTCTGATGCCAGCCAGTAAATGGCTTCAGCAACCTCGACTGCCTGACCACCGCGGCGCAAAGGAATCACTGATTTCAGACGCTCAACCCGCTCGGCCTCGCCACCAGACTCGTGAATGTCGGTATAAATCAGTCCAGGTCTGACTGCATTCACCCGGATGCCTTCCTGCGCGACTTCCAAGGCTAATCCCCGGGTAAAGCTATCCATCGCCCCTTTCGATGCTGCATAGTCAACATATTCATTCGGTGAGCCGCTTTTCGATGCACCTGAAGACACATTCACAATACTGCCGCCGGAGCCGCCATGCTTCGTCGACATCCGTTTGATTGCTTCTTTTGAACACAGGAAACAACTCATCACATTGGTCTGTAATACATTCAGAAAGCGTTCTTCTGAGATATCCTCAACGCGCGACTGAGTCTGTAAAATACCCACATTGTTCACCAGAACCGTCAGACGCCCCAGTTCCCGGTCAACCGTTTCAAATAACCGGTTGACCTCATCAGCTTTTGAAACATCAGCCTGTACGGTGATACATGTGCCGCCTTCTTCAAGAATGGCTTGTCTGACTTTTTTTGCTGCTTCTGCATTGGCAATATAATTAATACAAACAGCATATCCCTGCCGGGCAAATAATTTCGCTGATTCTGCGCCAATCCCCCGACTGGCCCCCGTAATCAGCACGACTTTCTCTGAACCCATGCTTTCCCTTTACCGACTCAAATAAAAAGCTGGTGGGATCGCTGAGATCTCACCAGCAGAGAATTTGCTTAAAACATTATCATCAGGAGGCATCAGATTCAAAGCGGGCGATAATTGTTGTATGCCGTACAGACTTCGAAAAAAATCGTTCTTTTACCTTCACATAGTCCTGATCGGTAAAGAATTCGTTTTTACGGGACTCATTGGGAAAACGAATCGTAAACACGCGGTTAATAGGTTCAGTCACCTGAGACAACAACACTTCAGACACTTGAAAATCGTAACCAAAACTCCCGCCATAAGCAGACAGAATAGGTTTCATGGCATGACGATAGTTTGAATAAACTTCATCATCGGTTACATCCAGCCCAACGATCATTTCATACATCGCTTTCACTCCTTGCTTTCGGTTGATACCCAATCATCAGAACTGCGATTCATCATCACTATCCTATATGGCTTTCTCCGGAAAAGGGAAAACTCAGATTCATTTACGATGGATTGCGCGCAAACTCAGGAATTTCTGAGCATCACAGAAAGAAATGGAATCACCGGGAGTTTTGGTTTTTGTACTTATAATTGCCATTGTCAGTGAATTTTACCCAGCCAGTATTGATGCCGATGACAGCACAAGAGCAAACCAACGATTCAAAGCATTACTGACGCTGGCTGACTCTCAGGTACAGGTAAAACGGTAAACCACAGGACACGCCAATCGTCAGTGTTCCAATCATCGCCAGCCAGCGATGACGGATCTGATGCTGCTGGCCATCGACCACAATCCACAACAGTAAAGCCACCGCTAAATTCAGGACATCCAGCCATGCAAATATGCTGACAGGATTGGCGATCGCTTGATTGTAAAACAGGGGAAGATCCGGGCCATGTTCCAGCAGCCAAGGTAAAAAAGCACCGTAAGGCAGCACAATGCCAAGCAGTGTCAGGAAAAGCAGAGCACGTTTCATCATCCGTCCCGGAATGAATTAATAACGGTCTAACTCTGGATTTGCCATCACTCTGCCCCAGAATTCTGACAGGCCCATACCGGTTCTGACCCGTTCCGCCCAGACAGCACCAACCACGAAACCAATCACGGTGAAGCTGGCAACGATCGGTAAATTTAAATCACCTAATATCAGACACACAGGTCCGGCGAGTAATAATCCAAGTAAAGCAGGAGCAACAGCGATCAGTAACCACAAAGTCGCGGCTACGAATCTGGAAATAACTTTCAGCACAGTGACATCCTTTTTCACATCGTGATCTACCAAGAGACAAAGTGATCCTAATGCCCAATGCATGATGTTGCACTGATGATTTTGAATAACTGTCCAGAAATGTGATCCGGTGCATACGCAAGCGATTACGCATAAAATCATGATTTTGCACTGGTTCTTTGTCATGAGGCTGAAATAAATATCAGTTCGTCTCTGAAGATAATCATTTGGCGCCTGTGGCATATCTCTGCTTGTTAAATTTTTGATAATTTCTCAAACGATACTCGCAAGGAGGCACAATGAATTCTCATTACGATTATGTTGTGATTGGCGCAGGTTCCGCGGGATGTGTACTGGCCAATCGCTTATCCGAAAGCGGACAATACTCAGTTCTGGTGCTGGAAGCCGGCCCTTCTGAAAAGACCCCTTTGGTCAGCACGCCCGGCGCTTTTGCCTGTTTTATGTTTTCTAAAAAGTATAACTGGGCTTACAACGCCAAATCAGACCCGGCCCTGCGAAAGGGACAACCTGTTTTTGTCCCCAGAGGGAAAGTTCTGGGCGGCAGTTCCTCAGTGAACGCGATGTTGTATGTCCGCGGTCAGAAGGAGGACTATGATCACTGGGCGTCACTCGGCAATCAGGGCTGGGGTTTCAATGACTTACTCCATTATTTTAAAAAAGCAGAATGCAACGAACGGGGCAGCGACGCACTTCATGGTGACCAGGGGCCGCTCTATGTCAGTGACCTTTCGGCGCAGTTCCTACTGAATCATGCGTTTGTGAAAGCGGGTCAGCAGGCAGGTTTTCCATATAATCCGGACTTCAATGGCCCGGAGCAGGAAGGGATTGGGTTTTATCAGTACACGATCAAAGACGGTCAGCGCTGCGGGGCCGCACGCAGCTATCTGCGACCAGCAATGGCGCGCCCCAACCTGACTGTGATCACCGAAGCCAGGGTACAAAGCATAGCCATCGAGAATAAACAGGCGGTCGCGGTTACCTTTCTGAATAAAGGTCAGACGTATTCAGTTCACGCCAGACAGGAAATTATTCTGAGCGGCGGCGCGATTAACTCGCCTCAGTTACTGATGTTGTCTGGCATTGGCGA